>JAHDCL010000109.1:0-1519 GCA_020629875.1 Hellea sp. | reverse complement strand
GAGCTGATCTTCGTAGATCAGTTTTGAATCATAGAGCAGCCGCCCAATCAGGGTCGATTTTCCGTCATCCACAGAACCGCAAGTGATGAAACGCAAGAATGACTTGTCTTCTTGAGCCTTGAGATAGCCAAGAATATCCGTCGCAATAAGGTCATCAAGATGGGCCATTAGAAATACCCCTCTTCTTTCTTCTGTTCCATGGAGGCACCAGCATCGCTGTCAATAACGCGCCCTTGACGTTCGGAGGTGGTCGTCAGCAGCATTTCCTGAATAACATCCGGCAAGGTCACAGCTTCGGATTCGACCGCGCCCGTCAGCGGGTAACATCCGAGCGTTCTAAAGCGCACCATTTTTTCTTCAATTACGTCATCCGGACCAATGGGCATACGATCGTCATCAACAAGGATTAACACGCCGTCTTTCTCAACTACGGGACGTTTTTTGGAGAGGTAAAGATCAGGGATTTGGATATTTTCTTTGTAAATATACTGCCAAATATCGAGCTCGGTCCAGTTCGAGATGGGGAAGACGCGCATGCTCTCGCCCTTTTTAACCCGTGTATTATAAATATTCCAAAGCTCTGGGCGTTGATTCTTGGCATCCCAGCGGTGGTTTTCGGACCGGAAGCTAAAAATGCGCTCCTTTGCTCGCGATTTTTCTTCATCACGGCGCGCGCCGCCAAAGGCCGCATCAAACTTATACTTGTCCAAAGCCTGCTTGAGGCCCTGCGTCTTCATAATATCCGTATGCACTGCTGATCCATGGGTGAACGGCCCCACACCATCGCGAATACCATCGGGATTTGTATGGACAATCAACTCCATACCAACTTCTTTCGCCCGGCGATCCCTGAACGCAATCATTTCCTTAAACTTCCACGTCGTATCAACATGCATGAGCGGGAATGGCGGCGGCGACGGATAAAAAGCTTTCTCGGCCAGATGTAACATGACTGAACTGTCCTTACCCACAGAGTAAAGCATCACAGGGTTATCGCATTGCGCGGCGACCTCACGCATAATGTGGATGGCTTCGGCCTCCAGGCGGTCCAGATGCGTCATCCGCAGCTTCGCTTCACCGGAGAGTTCCAGCTCAAGCACGCCGAGCTTTTCAATTGCCTCATCCAAAGTTTTAAGCGTGCACTGCCCGCCCTCTTTCAGGCGCGAAATGCCCTTGCCATCGTTAAGTAATTTACGAGATATCGTCGAAAGCGACTGCCCGCTCGATATTGAAAGCGCCTCGGCGCGAGAAACAAAGTCAGATATAAGCGTCATAATAATTCGTGGGATATATCCCACGCTCCATTTGGCGCGATATAAACACTTCAAAGAAAATGTAAAGCCCAAGCACAAAAAGAACTTGCCCGAAACCGCAACGCCCCTTAATCAGCCCTCCTATCCAAGGATTCAAGCTTTTGCGGGCGTGGTGAAATTGGTAGACACGCAAGACTTAAAATCTTGTTTCCGTATGGAAGTGCCGGTTCAAGTCCGGCCGCCCGCACCAACTCAAGCACTATTCA
>JAHDCL010000108.1 GCA_020629875.1 Hellea sp. | reverse complement strand
CAAACCTGCAAATGATTTAGTGCGGGGGGTCGAAGCGATCAAACTGAATGGCCGTTATCTTAGAAGCCCTATCACGGTGCTTCGCCGCTTCTATATAATCGGGCTGCGTGAAGAAATTTTTGTAATGCGCCTTGTCTCGAAATTCGAGCAGCACAACCTTATCCACCTTAAGGCCAGGCGTAATCGGCACAGGCGCTTCATCATTCGCTAAAATTTTAACGCCTTCACGCATAAATATCGGCGTAGCGAGGTCTACATATTTTCCATAACCCGCGCGGTCATGGATTTGAAAATGGGCGAGAACGAAAACAGACATATAGACTCCAGAAGACTTGACCCTCGCGATAAGCCAGCGATGATAGAGACGCAAACCAAATGACGTTATTAGGATAGAATATGACCTTATTTCTACGGTTTTCTGCTTTCTTGACGTTAGCCGTGCTGGCTGCGTGTGCAGCAGGGAGCCCTAAAAGTGAGACACTTAAATATGAAGCATCTGATTATGCAAATGCCTCAATTGACCTCACAACGCCTCAAGGCACAGCCTATGCGATGATGATGGCAATGTATCGCGGCGATGCTGATTTAGTGGATATCGTCTTTCATGAGCATGGACGGCTCAGCCGCATCAAAGCCGATGGCAGCGTCGAACCGGATGGCCTTAAACGCTGGAAAGATTGGGTCGGCACCTTAGAGACTGGGCAAGCGCATGAAGAGTTATTCGGCTTGAGGACAGAAGAATACGGCAAACTTGCAACCGTCTGGGCGCCCTTCCTCATATCCTTTGATGGCAAAATTGTCGGCTGCGGCGTGAACCAATTCTCAATGGCAAAGGATGGTGAAAGTTGGCGTATTATATCAGGCATGGACACTCCTGCCCCAAAGGGCAGCTGTGATAGTTTTAAGGCCGATTACCTTGCCGCGCAGAGGGGCCTTAAATAAGACGCGCTGCCGTACTAAGCGCCATAATAACCAGCATAAGCGCGCTTAGCACAATGAGCAAAAACGAAGGATTAAGCAAGCGCCTACCAATCTGGTTGTTCTGACTCGCATGTTTTATCGAGGCACTGGCGCAGCTTTTGAACCTGCTCAGGCTCTGCGCCAAAGGTCCAGTAAGGGCATGGCGATATTTTTAGCAGTGAGGGCTGTCCGTCACGCGCCTCAACAAAAGCAATAATCTCTCGCTCCCCCGACGGCACGCCCGAACACCACGGCCCGACGCAGCTTGTTTCAATATCCACAGGAAAGCGCGTTAAATGGCTATCCCGGCGCGGATCCTGTGCCAAGGAATAGCCTTGAAAATAGCTTTGCGTGATTACAGGGGGCTTGGGTTTAAACTGATCTTCTGGCGGCGCATATCCGCCATTAAAATCCGTCTTAGCCGGAGGCTTGAGCGGCACAAATTTCCCAACCAAAATATAATAAAGCTTTTCACTCGCTTTGGCCTCTTCCAAGGTTTTCACCAGATCCGGGCGCATACAGCTCAGCGCGAAAGCACTATCCGCTAGCATAAGACTACCCAAAATAGCGGCCCCAATAGATCGTAAACGCATCTGACTATCTCCAATTGAACCAGCTTAATAGTCGGTGCAGGCTGAACGCGGCCTGAAATATCCTATTAGTTTCCATTCATATATGAGCATTGCATTTTTCTCGTCTCGCGCCCATCTTAGATCCATGCCCAATTCGACATCAGTTCCCTTCTCTATCCTCGACCTGGCCCGCGTTGTTGAGGGCGGTGACATCGCGCAAAGCTTTAAAGACTGCGTCAGCACAGCCCAAACCGCCGAGCGGCTCGGCTATAAGCGCGTCTGGTATGCAGAGCATCACAATATGATCTCAGTGGCCAGTTCCGCAACATCCGTGCTCATCGCCCATATCGCGGCCCAGACCAAAACCATCCGCCTCGGCGCAGGCGGAATTATGCTGCCCAACCATTCGCCCCTGACCATCGCCGAGCAATTCGGCACGCTCGCCACACTTCACCCGAACCGCATTGACTTAGGGCTAGGCCGCGCGCCGGGCGGTGACCGTAATGTCATTCGCGCCCTTCGCAAAGACGCGCATCTCTCGGCTAATCAATTCCCGCAAGATGTGGTGGAGCTCATGCAGCTTCTCGCCCCGCGGGATGAGACCGCCCCGCTGCCCGTCCGCGCGATACCCGGCGAAGGCACAGAGGTCCCCGTCTGGATTTTAGGCTCATCCTTGTTTGGGGCGCAGCTCGCGGCGCATTTGGGATTGCCTTACGCCTTTGCCTCGCACTTCGCGCCGCAACACCTCTTTGAGGCCGCCGAAATATATCGCCGTGATTTCAAGCCCTCGCAATATCTGGAGCGGCCGCATTTCATGATGGCTTGCAGCGTCTTCGCCGCCGAGACCGAAGCCGAAGCGCGGTTCCATTTCTCGAGCCTTGTGCAATCCTTTGTCGGCATGGTCACAAATCAGCGCGGCCTCGTCCCTGCCCCTGTCGAAGACCTAAAAGTCCCGCCCCAAATCGCCGCCCATGTCGAGCCCATGCTCGCGGCAAGCTGCGTCGGCACCCCGGACCAAGTCGCCACGCGCCTCTCAAGTTTTCAAGAGCAGCTAAACCCTGACGAATATATCATCTCCATGCCCTTTTATGAGCAGGCGGCGCGGGTGAAGAGTATGGAGCTAACTATGGGGATAAAGGAGCGGGTTGGGAAGCTGGAGATGGTGGCCTAAATAACCCAATCATCCCATTTAATAACCACTCACCCCGACGAAGGTCGGGGCCCATCTCCCACATTATCACCAAGAACCGCGTTCCGGCGATGGATCCCGTTATACAACTGGGTGAACGGAAAAAGAGTGGGAATAATTTCCAACCCCTCAACCCGAATTAGCCAACCTAATCTGATACTCACTCTGACTAAAATCATGCGGATACATCCGAGACGGGTCGCAAAGCGCCTCTTCGGTTAGCGAGTGAAACAAATCATCCCAATGCGGGTTACTCTCGCGAAAAAGGTTCAAACGCCAAGCCCGTTTCCATTCTTTGATTTGACGCTCCCGCTTAAAAGCCGACTCCCGCGTCTCATGAATTTCATACCACATGAGGCGGTCAATACTATGCTTCGCCGTATGACCGTCATAACGCTTCCATTTATGCACATAAATACGCTTCAAAAGGTCATCACACTGCCCCGTATAGATAGCGCCGTGCTTCCGATTAGCCGTGATATAAACATAGAACATTTAGTGAACATAATGAAAGTCTCACATCAACGTAACCCCTACTCCCATTCATCCCGACGAAGCTTTTCAGGGAAATGCAAGGGTCGGGGCCCATCTCCCAAACTAACATCAAGAACCACCTTCCGGAGATAGACCCCGTTCTGCAACGGGGTGAACGGAGCTTAGAGAAACAGCTAAAAATGCGTATTCCTTACCCGCCATTCTCTTTCGGGCGGTTCTTAATTCATTGTCCATCACTCATAGTTTCCAGACCAATCGCAACGGCATCATCTATAGAAATTGAATATATGCCGCCACTTTGCCGCCTCCATTCCGCGATACCTTGTTGAAGCATGTTTTCAGGAGAAAACTCTGTGTCGCAGCTTTCTAGAGAAGTTTTGCTTATGGCTTCACTAGAAAATGGCATGTGCCCAAAGATTGGAATAATCTTTGTCCCGCTTTTCGTCGAAACTTTGAACGGCCCTTGCACTGAAACATGATATATTTTCTGCCCGTTTTTATCAGTCTCTGGGTCACCGATATATACAGCGTGTCCTTTAAACTGACCTGACTTAAAGCAATGTGTGACGGGCGGGCGAATTTCAAATCCACAAGCTGCCGCGAAAGAGGACACGGCTAAAGAGAGCAAAACTATTAGCGATACTTTATTCATGTCTTACTCCATTAAATTTCTAATAAGTCTACGCACGGCGTATTTTTAGGTTTGAGGTATTTCGAGGTTAATTACTATCTCTTTTCTATCCGCCTACCAATTTTCCCATTTTAATCCTCAGAACAGGGAAAACATTCTCCAGCCTTTTCAACCCCCTTATCAGAAAATTCCAGAAATAAACCCTCACCCCCCTTCATTTGCCCCTATTGTATTCACTCGTAACAACGCGAAGGACAGTGACATTCTTTATGACCCGGCCCGGCCTTACATCTTTGTGGCTTTGGCCTGAGTAAAAAGTCCTCGTCAATGCTGCCAACCACTGGCAGTAAGCGATGACGCCTTCACGCTAATCATATGACTTCGATTGGAAGACCGCTTTCTTATAAGATTCTACAATTTTTAAAACCTCGGACGGACTAGCAAAAATACTGATAGGCACCAGAAAAACATGTTTTTGAAATCGTTTAGTTTCATCTTGGAATGTCACATAACGCCTTCCAATGCCCATATAACCTGCCTGCCTGTAAATTCTGAAACCGTTGAGATTAGACCATTTATGAAAGATAGTTCCACCCCACGCCTTCACCTCAACACCATCAGGACTCAATGTCGTCACTGTAGGTTTGATAATCAAAATCAAAAAGAAAATGGACAGCAAAATCGTAATTAATAGCATCCATCCATTTTCATTGGTTTCAATATAATCTCGGAGGAAAGTAACAAATGCTAAGACCCATATGATTTCTACCAATATTAGACTTACAACCGAGTCTTTAAACCTTATTTCTTCAGGGTAACCCATAGCCCCTAATCAATCGGCTCTCTGACCTCACCCTTAGCATTGAGGTAAATCTGGCCACCGAGGTCTTTAAACTTCTCGGACATTTCGGCCATGCCTTCCTCGGCTTCGACGGGATAGAGCGCTTGCTTCTCATTATCCGTGAGGCCGTCCGCATAGTCGCGCACGTCCTGCGTGATTTTCATGGAGCAGAATTTCGGGCCGCACATGGAGCAGAAATGCGCCACTTTATGCGCGTCTTTCGGGAGCGTTTGGTCGTGGAAATCTTTCGCCGTTTCAGGGTCGAGGGCGAGGTTAAATTGATCTTCCCAGCGGAATTCAAACCGCGCGCGGGAGAGCGCATCATCGCGGATTTGCGCGGCGGGATGACCTTTGGCGAGGTCCGCGGCATGGGCGGCGAGCTTATAGGTAATTACGCCCACTTTCACATCATCACGATCCGGCAGACCCAAATGCTCTTTGGGCGTGACGTAACACAGCATGGAGGTTCCAAACCAGCCAATCATCGCCGCGCCAA
>JAHDCL010000107.1 GCA_020629875.1 Hellea sp. | reverse complement strand
GTCTTTTTCAGAACGGACGTGCTTGATGGCGGCAAAGTTTAGGATGCGGTCATAAGGGCCGTCTGCTGTCATAAGCAATTTGGTCGCGGCTGAACCGTAATCAAGCGGCAATGTGCGGAAGTCTTCGACGCTGAGGCCTTCGGGGGATGAGCGCAATTCGCGTACTAATTCGGCGAGGGCGTTCTCATTCTGGTCGACAACATGAAGCGCTTTGGGCGCATATTTAACGAGCGTGTGGACTGTGTTGGATCCAATAGAGCCTGCTGCTCCAATCGCGAGGATACGGGCGCCTTGCACGGCATCACGAATAGCTTTGTCGACCTCTTTAAGATCGCCAGCGAACATAGAACTGTCGCGGCCAGTGGCTGTTTTGGAAAGTGGGGAACTAGTCATCGTGTCGACGGCCTTTTTTATCTGCAGCAGCAGCCTCCGATTCCGCTTTAGCGCGGAACCGACTTTGAGCGCTCTCATATTCACGCGGATTGCCAATATCAATCCAGCTATCGCGCATCACGTGGACGCCGCAAGGGTGTTGTTTTGTCGTTAAATCTTCAAACAAAGTCGGCATGTCGTAAAATTCGCCGCTTGGAATGTTTTCAAGCGCGTCTTTGGATAGGCAATAAATACCTGCGTTAATATGGTGCGTATATGTCGGCTTTTCCTCTACGTCGAGATAAGTATTACCGTGAAATTTCACAACACCGAAGGGCACTGCAGTCATATATTCGCGCACGCACATCGTTGCCGCGGCGCCTGTTTCTATATGGTTGCGGACAATCTCGTCAAAATCCATTTCAGTAATAAGATCGCCATTCATAACGAGGAATGGGAACGCCATATTCGCCGGAAGCAGGTCCAAGGCTCCGCCCGTTCCCAAACGCATGTTTTCTCTTAAGTAGGAAATTTCTACGCCCCAATTTTTACCGGTGCCGAAATAGTCCTCAATCATATGGCCAAGGTAATTAATAGAGATATAGAACCGTTTATACCCTTGGTCTCTAAATTTTACGATGATGTGCTCTAATATAGGCTTTTCTGCTAGCGGGAGGAGCGGTTTGGGGCAATCCGCTGTTAGAGGCATTAAGCGGCGGCCTAATCCGCCTGCCATCAGTACAATAGGGACTTTTAAATCATCTGATGTCGGCTTGCTGGATCCGTCATAAAGGCCCGTTAAGTGTCCTTCTTTATCAACGACAGGGATATAACGCACGTTTCTTTCCCGAATCAGGGATCTTAACTTGCCTTTATTCAAGTCTTCATTGACGGAAACAGGTTTGCGATTGGCAATGTCGATAACATAGCCATCCATATTATCACCGCGCAATATGGCGCGTCGAAAGTCTCCGTCAGTCACGGTGCCAACAAGAGTTCGGTCACTATCGAGGACAAGTATGATTTTGGCCGGTGAGGCTTCAAGCATTGCTAGAGCCTGTCTCAACGGTGTCGTCGCTTCGACCTCAATATCTGTGGTTTCAATGATCATTTGCCGTTCCAATTCCTACGCGCTCATTTCCCGCCGTGTCACATATAGGGTTGCAAAAATCAACTCGAATGTTCATGAGAGCGGAACAGTTTTTATACTCCGCTAAGGTACTGAATAATATGACAAACGCTTTTGCACACTGGTTTAATGGCCAAGAGGGCTGTATCGTGATTGGTGAAATCGGTGTGAACCATAATGGCTCCTTAAAGCTCGCCAAAGAAATGATTGATGTAGCCGTTGAAGCTGGGGCAGATGCGGTCAAGTTTCAGACATTTTCAGCAGAAAAATTAGCGACCCGTACCGCCGAGAAAGCGGCCTATCAAAAGAAAAATGACGGCGAAGCTGGCAGCCAAATTGAGATGCTGAAGCGATTGGAACTGTCAAAAGCTGATCTACAAGCTTGCCAAAAATACTGCCAAGAGGTGGGTATGGTTTTCCTCTCCACCCCGTTTGATGAGGAGGCCGCCGATTTGCTCGAGGAGGTAGGCGTTGAAGGTTATAAAGTGTCGTCGGGTGATTTGACGAATTTGCCACTTCTTGCGCATATGGCGAAAAAAGGAAAGCCAATGATAATCTCTACAGGGATGGCCAACTTGGCGGAGACGGAAGAGGCGGTCTCTACAATTCGTGAGAATGGCAATCCGCCTCTCGCAATATTACATTGCGTGAGTAATTATCCGGCTGCACCGAAAGAGGCGAACCTGCGCGCCATGGACACGCTTGCAGCGGCATTTAATGTACCTGTTGGATGGTCTGATCATACGTTAGGCGACGCAATCGCTGTTGCTTCGATTGCCAGAGGCGCGAAAATTTTAGAAAAACATTATACGCTAGACGCGAATATGCCGGGCCCAGACCACAAAGCCTCCCTCGAGCCTGAGGATTTCGCAGAACTTATCCGGAAATTACGAGATGTCGAAGCTGCTCTGGGTGACGGTGTTAAGCGTCCACAGCCCTCTGAATTTGATACAGCTAAGGTCGCGCGGCGTTCTATTGTCTCGGCCTGCGATATCCAGGCTGACACCGTGATTGAGGAAAAACACCTCATCTGTAAGCGTCCTGGAACGGGCCTTGCGCCGCGTTTAATCCCCCTCGTCATAGGACGGAAAGCAAAATCCGATATCTCGGCGGATACAGTTTTGTCGATGGAGCATTTCGGGTAATGCGAACTTCGAAGAAATTGCCCTGGAATGTTGTTGTTTTGACAACGAGTCGGGCTGACTTCTCGATTTATCAGCCTGTACTGCGAGCATTGGATGCTCATCCTGATATTGCTCCAAGTCTGATCGTGACTGGTATGCATATGTCCGATGCTTTTGGATATACTTTCACTGAAGTTAAAAATAGCGGATGGCCAATAGCGGCTAGCTTTGACTGCCTAACTAATGGCGATAGCCCGAAAGATATTGGTATTAGTATGGGGCGGGCGACAGAGGGAATGGCGGGGTCCTTGGCGAGTATCGATGTCGACCTTCTCATTGTACTGGGTGATCGTTTTGAGATGGCGGCTGCGGCCTTGGCTGCGGTCCCACGTGGTCTACCTATTTGTCACCTTCACGGCGGAGAAGAAACCGAAGGTGCGATGGATAATGTCCTGCGCCACTTGCTGACGAAAATTTCTCACCTGCATTGCTGCGCGACAGAGCTCGCTGCCGACCGAATACTGCAAATGGGTGAGGCGCCCGAACGCGTAATCGTGAGTGGAGCACCCGCATTAGATAATATCGCAGCGGTGCCGAGATTGTCCCGAGCGGAACTCTCTTCTCAATTCGGATTGCCTGAAGATGATAATTTTGCGCTAATTACCTATCACCCTGTGACGCTAGATTTGGCGGCGACAGAGGTGGAAATTCAGGCGCTTTTTCAGCTCATTGCTGAAACAGGAATAAATTGTGTATTCACGGCGGCGAATGCAGATACGGCCGGGCGGGCTCTGAACGCCAAAATTAAACAATTCGTGTCAAATACAAATGGGCAAATGTTGATTGGCCACATGGGGGCGAAAGGTTATTATTCCGCTATGGAACACGCGGCGATGATGATCGGGAATAGTTCGAGCGGTATTTTAGAGGCAGCAAGTTTTGGTTTGCCTGTTATCAATATTGGAGACCGTCAAAAGGGGCGGGAGGTGTCCCCAAATTTGATCCAGACGCATGGTACGGCTGAAGATTTGAGAGCCGCACTTCATCAAGCTCAAAATCCGGCGTTTATATCTCTCTGTCGCGAGCGCCTGAATGTCTATGGAGATGGGCGAGCAGCGGAAAAAATTGTCAACGCAGTATCCGAATTTTTGCAAAGTGGTCATGGGCCTCGCAAAGCCTTTCACAGGATAACATTATGAGCGGGATTGCTATAATCGGCGCGGGTGGGCATGGGCGCGTCATTGCGTCAGTGTTGCAAGCTAGTAATGCGCCGATCGCTGGGTTCATCGATAGCAGCGTAAAGGGGGCGTTACCTTTTCCACTTTTGGGTAAAGACGAGGATATTCCTCAGCTTATAGAGGAAGGGATTATCACCAGTTTCATTATAGGGCTCGGTAGTATTCGCGGTGGCCGATCTCTTCGCGCTAAAATATTCGATAAGATGCTTGCCTTTGGCCTCACGCCGGCCGTTGCGATTCATCCAATGGCGCTTTTGTCTCCGGGGGTTAAAATTGGCGCGGGCTGCGCAGTAATGGCAGGGGCTATTGTTAATACGGGTGTTTCAGTTGGAAGAAATACCATTATCAATACAGGCGCAATCATTGATCATGACGGGAAGATTGGTGAGCATGTCCATATAGCGCCTGGCGTAACTTTGTCCGGAAATGTAACCGTCGGTGCCAACAGCCTAATTGGTGTTGGTAGCACAATTCGCCAAGGCATTATTATTGGAGAGAATGTAACTCTAGGAGCCGGATCAGTCGTAGTAAAAAATGTTGAAGATAACGCGATAGCTTTTGGGAACCCTGCAAAGCCTAATTAAACCCCCTTTTTACGATATTTTCCAAGCGATTTAGTGAGTCGGGCTTCTTCATATGAGGATTCTTTTTGAGATAGGGGTGCGGGGGTAGGTTTTGATCCTTACTGTTTGCGCGGGATAATACCAAGTTCAAAGTGTCCTCAAAATCTTCAAGGCTTTCAGCCGCCACAGCCAGGCCCATATCAGCAAGCGTCAAAGATGGCATTGGTGCGGAGCTGGGTAACGTAATGACAGGCACATCAAAAGCGGGCGCCATTAGACAGACATTTGAAAAATAACTTACCATCAAGTCTGTAACAGACATCACTTTTGAAAAGCTGACCGTGCGCAACACTGTAAATCGCGACTTATCATTAAACGTGGAGGTGAGGTATTCACTGATGAGTCCAAGCAAACTTTCTGATTGTGATGGATGGAGTTTGACACAAAGGTGCAAATTATCGCGGTGGTGTATAGCCTTTGCGATTGCTTTAACCGCGGCAATAATTTCATTGTCGGGGAGCGGTTGACAGGCAAACGTTAGAGTCTTGCCTTCCGGCGCGCCTAATAAAGTTCGGCGAGTGCTCTCTCGAGAATAACTGCGCGCCTTTTTAATGTCCTCATCCAGGTTAATTGCGCCAATCATGTGCACATCTTGCTTATCCTGTCGCCACGTTTCAACATATCGATCTCGCGCAAAACTGTCTATAACGGCGGAACTGCGTGCCATTGGGGGTTTGTAGCGCGACATTTCTGAAACAAATAGGACTTGAACATCAAGGCTGGGAAGGCCTGCCGTTTCAAAAGCGCGGGCGAGGCAGCGAATATTACCATGACGTCCGGGCAGTAGAAGCAGTTGTGCGTT
>JAHDCL010000106.1 GCA_020629875.1 Hellea sp. | reverse complement strand
CGCCTGTCATCTCTTTGAAATCATCGCCGAGATTTGAACCGACTTCGTGCTGATGCTTCACGGCGGAAACATTAGTGCGAATTTCTTCGCGCTGAATATTCTTCACGTAAGCGAGCATTTTCTGGTCACCGAAATAGCCTTCGGACAGGTCGTTCATAACCTTGGCTGTACCGTGGAAGGTTGGCAGTGTGATAAGGTTATGGAAGACACCAGCTTCGCGGGCGATATCCGTTTGGAAAGCCTGAAGGCGGGCATCGGCTTCGAGGCCAAGCGCATCTTCGTCGTAAGCAGCTGACATAAGCTGCGTGCCCTCCGGGTAATCTGTTTCAGAGATTTTACCTTGGGTAATCCAATCTTCGCGGACTTGCTTACGTAGGTTCAGCGTCCAGTTAAAGCTTGGGCTATTATTATAGGTCAGCTTTGCATGCGGCGCTTTTTCGCGAACGCGGGCCACCATGCTGGCGATTTGCGCAACATTGGGCGTTGCTGTTTCAATCCAGAGAAGGTCTGCGCCGCCATCATTTAAGGATGAGATGCAATCCTCAACAACGCGGTCTTCGCCTGTGCCGTCTTTGAATTTATAAAGACCATTCGGCAGGCGTACAGGCTTGCGAAGTTCATTATCGATATACAGGGCCACGTCACCTTCGGTCAGCGGATTTTCATCTGTGACAGCTTCGGTTTCAAGCCACTTCGTATATTCGTAAGCCGCATCGCCCACTTCGTTGGACACAGGGATTTTCTGCGTTAAGCCAGCGCCGAGGCTGTCGGTACGCGCAACGATAACGCCGTCATCAACGCCAAGCTCTTCGAAGGCCATGCGGCAAGCACGGAGTTTCTCAACAAAGTCTTCACGCGGCACTGTGACTTTACCGTCTTGGTGACCACATTGCTTTGCATCGGAAACTTGGTTCTCGATTTGGAGACAACAGGCGCCCGCTTTGATCATTTCTTTGGCGAGGAGGTAAGTCGCATGGACGTTACCAAAGCCAGCATCAATATCCGCGATGATGGGACGAACATATGTTTCATGCGCGTCGATCTTCGCGATGATGGCGTCTTTCTCGGCTTGGGTGCCAGCAGCTTTGAGCTCAGCAAAGAGGTCGTTAAGCTCAACTTCATCAGCCTGACGTAGCGAGGTGTAAATCTCTTGTATGAGATCAACAACGGAGGTCTTCTCATGCATGGACTGATCGGGAAGGTGACCAAAGCGGTTACGCAGGCCCGCCACCATCCAGCCGGAGAGATAAACGTATGAGCCGTCTAGCGTGCCTTTCTGGCGCTTAATAGCGCGCATCATCTGCATCGCGTGGAAGCCAGACCAACAGCCGAGCGACTGTGTAAACTTGCTCGTGTCATTGTCGTAACGCGCCATATCTTTGCGCATTTCTGTCGCCATGGCTTTGGCAATATCGAGATGAGTCTCAAACGTGTTTTGCGTTTTTAATTGCGCGAGATCTTCGAGGTTAATCCCCGCCGGCGCGCCGTTCGGGTAGCGTTGTTGCAAACGGCTAAGTGTTTCTGAATAAGTCATATTATTTCTCCAATATTTCGTAGGCAGGGATGGTTAGGAAGTCGGGCAGCACTTGCGCTGTCGCGGTTTCGGTGAAAATGGTTGCAGCTTCGGGGAAACGGCCAGCGTCATAATTCTCGCCAAGCTCTTCTTTTAATTTAGCGATTTCTTCATTGAAGAGGCGCTCATAGAGCCGCGTAGACAGTGTCTCGGTAAAGCCGCCTTCCATCTGAACGGTGGCGCCATGCGCAAGCCACTGCCAGATTTGAGAGCGAGAGATTTCAGCCGTCGCCGCGTCTTCCATAAGGTTATGGATAGGCACAGCCCCGCGGCCACAAAGCCAAGCCGCGATATAGCGAATGCCAACTTCGATATTGGTGCGAACACCAGCTTCGGTCACTGTCCCGCTATGGGGCTTGAGCATAGCTTCATCGGTAACGCGCTGGGCTTGACGCTTTTTGTGGATTTGGTGCTTAGACGGCATTTCTGCGTCAAACACTTCCATGGCGACAGGCACGAGATCTGGATGAGCAACCCAGGTGCCATCATGGCCGAGTTGGGCTTCGCGCAGCTTATCATTGCGTACTTTGTCAAAGGCGGCATCATTGGCGGCGGCGTCGCCTTTCACCGGAATTTGCGCGGCCATACCGCCCATGGCATGGGCGCGGCGCTTATGGCAAACTTCGACCAAGCGAGAGGCATAGGCGGAGAGGAAACCCCGGTCCATACCTACCTGAGCGCGGTCCGGCAGGAGGAACTGCTTATGATTGCGCAGGGTCTTAATGTAGCTAAAGATATAATCCCAGCGTCCACAATTCAGACCCGTAATGTGATTACGCAGCACATAGAGGATTTCCTCCATTTGGAATGCAGCAGGCAGCGTCTCAATCAGAACCGTCGTCTTTATCGTTCCATTCGGAATATCGAGAACCGCCTGAGAGAAATTGAAAACATCATTCCAAAGGCGAGCTTCTTGGTAGGCCTCGATTTTCGGCAAGTAGTAGAACGGTCCGCGCTCATCCTCAGAAAGGATTTTGCCATTATGGAAAATGTGCAAACCGAAATCGACAAGGCTGGCACTCATGGGCTTGCCATCAACGGTGATGTTCTTTTCTTCAAGGTGCCATCCGCGCGGACGCACAAGCATCGTCGCGGTTTCTTTATTCAGGCTGTAGGACTTTTTCTCCGTCGTCAGGCTAAGCGTGCCGCGGGCATAGTCGCGCATGTTGATCTGACCTTCGATCATATTGGCGAAGCTAGGGCTGCTCGCATCTTCAAAGTCAGACATGAACATCTTGGCGCCGGAGTTTAGCGCATTGATCATCATTTTTCGGTCGACCGGACCGGTAATCTCAACGCGGCGGTCCTGCAAAGCAGCCGGGCAGGGCGCGACTTCCCAGAGGGAGTTGCGCACATGTTTGGTTTCAACGGGCTGGGTCGGCAATTCGCCATCATCAAAGCGCTCTTGCTGTAGCTTACGATTTTCGAGCAAGATACGGCGCTGGGGGCCAAAGCGGCGCTCAAGATCGGCGAGGAACAGCAAGGCGTCAGGCGTGAGCACTTCGTCATACCGTTCCGCCGTTTTGCCCACGACCTTGGCAAGGACACGGTGACGCGGGATAGGTTGATCTGTATTCTCAGCTGGTGCGTTCATAGCTACCTCCTATTTTGAGTTCGTGGTCATACGATATTTACAAAAGAGAGTGAGAGTCTATAAGTAATTGTAAATTATAGGTATTTTTGTAACACTTGTGAATTTATATGTGTTATACTTGTAAATATTGTAAAATTGCGAGTGATCATTATGGCCACCAAAGACGAAAAATTACTCATAGGACCACGCCTTTCGCGTTTTCGTAAAACACTGGGCCTGACTCAGGCCCGCATGGCCGAAGACCTAGGGATTTCAACGTCTTACCTGAACCTGATGGAACGTAATCAGCGCGCGCTCTCGGCCAAAGTTCTTTTGAAAATGGCAGAAATTTACGATTTCGATATTGCCGATTTCACAGGAGCAGGAGATGCGCATCTGGTGGCCGAGGTGTTCGACGCCATGCGCGATCCGCTCTTTAAAGGCGAGGCTTTGTCGAAAAACGAAGCCGAAGATTTAGTGAATGTCAGCCCGACGGCGGCACGGGCGCTGCTAAAACTCTATGGTAAGCATCGCGATATGGCGCTGCGGGCCAGCGAAAACACCCCTGATAGAGACCGAGTCGAACTTCTGGAGCAGTCTTCCCAGGCGGTGGAATCGGTGCGCCGTTTCATTCATGCCCAGAAAAACTATTTTCCTGCTCTGGACGCGGCGGCGGAAAGCCTCGCAAAAGATATTGGCTATAATAAACCCCTCATAGCGGCCTCTCTGACAGAGCGGCTTAAGGAAACCCACGGCATTACGGTGCGTGTGGTCCCCGTCGAAATTATGCCGCAAATGCTCCGATATTATGATCGGCATTCAAAGCGCATCAATCTGTCAGAGCTGTTGCCGCAATCAGGGCGCCGCTTCCAGCTCGCTTTCCAAATTGGTATGCTGGAACATCGCAGCCTAATCGATGAAATTGTCGCCTCGGCGAACCTTCCGGGCCGGGAGGCGGAGGGCTTGTGCCGCACGAATCTTGCCAATTACTTCGCGGCTGCGGTCCTCATGCCCTATGCGCGTTTCCTCAAAGAGGCAGAGGGCAGTAAATATGATATTGATTTGCTGAGCCACCGTTTCGGGACCAGCTTTGAACAAACCGCGCACCGCCTTACAACGCTTCAAAAACCTGATGCGCGCGGCATCCCCTTTTTCTTTGTCCGCATCGATGTGGCGGGAAATGTCTCAAAACGATTTAGCGCGGGCCGCTTTCATTTCAGTCAATTTGGCGGGGCCTGTCCTTTATGGAATATCCATGAATGCTTCCAAACGCCCGGCAAGACCGTCACGCAAATGATACAGCTCCCCGATGAGACGACCTATTTCTCCATCGCGAAAATGGTCAGCCGCAGTGACGGCACCTATAACGCTCCCGCCCAAAAACTCGCCATCGGCCTGGGCTGCGACATCGCCTATGCCCCGCGCCTGGTCTACGCCCAGCAATATAATCTAGAGGCCCCGAGGCCCACACCCATCGGTATTAATTGTTACCTCTGCGAGCGCCCCCATTGCCGGCAACGCGCCCACGCCCCCCTCAACAAAACACTCAGCTTTGATGAGCGCCGCAGAGGGGTGAGTCTGTTTGACTTTGAAGCGGGGTGAGGGGGTGTTTACGGGAGAAATATCCCCATAGCGGTCCCCAGTGAGTGCCTTATTTGAGGCGAATTTTAAGCCGCTCAATTTTGGACTGCTTAAAGGCAAAGGCCGGAATTAGAAAGCTATAAACTATACAATGTTAGTTACCCCAAATGATGCGGATTTTTTTAGTTCTTGTGGCTGTTAGTGCTCTGCTTTTGGTGGGGTGTGGTGACAATGGACGTACCGGTAAGGGGGCCACGAGTGTAGATAGGGCCTTAGCCAATTTTGATAAATTTGAACCTACAAATTCGTATGCGCTCTTTGAAGTTGAAGGCTGGGCCGTTCGAATATCTAATGATTACTCCAACCATCCTGATAAGAAGAAACTTATTTTGAAAGAAATTAGACAACAATTAAAGGCCATCAACAATGCGGTTCCGCAATCCGCATTATCAAAATTGAAATCAACGAAATTTTGGATTGAGTACCATAGCAGGCCTGAGAAAGTGCATCGTACCACCCCTCACGAGATTGGCTTATCAAGCATGAATATAACCCGGATAAGGCGGGCGGAATAGAGCTGCAGTTTAACTTTTAC
>JAHDCL010000105.1 GCA_020629875.1 Hellea sp. | reverse complement strand
CGTTCACGAAACTTGAAGCGGTAGAATTTGTGATAGCCAATTTGCTTTGTCGGCCGCAAATTGCTTGACCAATGCGGTTTAATGGCGACCGTATGATAATGTGTGGAGCGATCAGTAAAGGGCTTCACACCGCCTGTGATGCTAAGCGTCGCTACCTCCTGTGAACGTTTCCAATGCTTACCGCGGGGTTCTCTCATGGTTGAGCCATCGCAGGTAAAACTAAACTGGCAGCCGGTACTACGCTCTGCACCCTGATAAACGACCCCACAAATGGTGTTGGGATAATGTTTTGATTTCACGCGGTTATGGACAACCTCGGCCACAGCCTTTTGGCCCGACTTTGTTTCAGAGCGTGCTTCGTAATATATCGCTTCTGCAAGACAGCGATGCTCTTGGGATTTGAACTTCGCCGCATCAAAAACACCAGACGGAACGCCAAGCAAGTCATCTGTCATAACAACGTCACGCATAAGCGGATTAGCGATATCATCATTGATATGGATTTTGGCTAAGGTTTCAGCGTGTCCAGAAATTTCTACGTCTGATAAATCCACGCCTTGAAAGGCTTCCGCGCGCGCTTGCCATACCGCAGATTCGCGCTGGCTGGCGGCCTTATCCGCAATAGCAGGGAAAGCCCATGCTGCGCCCGCCACGGCCATCAAACTAACCGCCCAACCTGCAAATATATAACGCTTTGGTCGCATATAATCTACCATAGCGGCGGGGCGTAATGCCTTCGCCTCTGTCTTACAATGATTCATGTCACACCTAATGGAAGAATCCTGCCAAGTGTGACCTTAGAGCCACAGCCTTGCCGATTTATGGTTAACGTATAGTAAAGTTAACTCACTGTATTTAATATCAATACACCTAATGCGATTATTTTTATGTTTCGGACAGCATATGGGGCTGATTTTTAGAAATTCCAGCTTAAATCGGGTTATTTTTATATATTCGGTAACGGGCACGAAAAAATCGCAACTGTTTCATTCATTACAAAATAGTCGTGTCAGCTTTGTAATTTGAGTTTGCAAATCCCCTCACCTACTCGCCGCGATAAGAACAAATCTTCAAATTAAATATATAGGGCCGTCATGATATTCTTCGCAAATAAATCCATCCGCACCGGGCTTCTCGCCATTGCCGCGTCTAGCTTAACACTCTCCGCTTGCGCGACAAAAGACGACCGTAGAGGCCCTCCGCCGGATCGTGGCGACCGCGCGGAGCGTCCCGCAAAAAGAACATCAGGCACATTCCTACAGCCGATCGCCGTTGTCTTCACCTCTATGGATACTAATGGCGATAAAGTGATATCCCGCTCAGAAATGCTCACTGGAACATCTGCGGAATGGTCTGCCTTTGGCCGCAAACCGAGCGCAGCCTATTTCGCGGAATGGAGCCTGAAAAATCTGGGGTCAACGGATGCCATGCCGACATTTCTAAGTTTTGACCGCAACTTCAACGGCGTGGTGAGTGAAACTGAGTTCTCAGAGCAATTCACTATCGCGTTTGAGCGTATGGATAAAAACGGTGACGGACAATTAGAGCGTTCTGAAATGCTAATTTCCTTCGACGCCCCCCAAGGGCAACACAGCCGACAAGGGGGCGAGCAAGGACGCGGAAAAGGCGGCAGAGGCGGAAATGGCGGCGGTCGTCCACCCCGCTAAGACTTGTAGCTTACGTTTTTGCCAAACCTATTTTATTCAGTCTCCAACGCAATGTATCTACCCTGTCTTGACCAAAAAAAGGTTCACCCCGCAAAACCATCGTGGGAACGCCCCAATGTCCTGCGGCGTCGAGAGCGCGGTGATTATCTTCAATCTCTTCGAGATGATTCCCGCCCTGAATAGCCGCCTCCATCATAGCTAGGTCCAATCCCGCCTCTGCAGCGGCATTGGACAGATGGTCGCCTTGATCCCAATTTTGGGTACCGCCCCAAATGCGCCGGGAAACATTAGCGGCGAAGTCTATTCCTTTGCCCTGGCGGTGAGCTTCGACGCCCAACTGACTGAGCCTAAAAATATAGGGCTGCTCTTCAGCGAGTTCAAAAGTTTCCCGGTTCTGTACAACCGGGTCTGGCTGCGGAAAGGCAAAAGGTAGTCCCAAATATTCTGCGCGGCGAAAGCTATCCATCAGGATATACATTACCGGTTTCATATTTGACGGGTCAAAAAGGGCCTTTTTTGACCGAACAGCAATCGGCAAGACAACGCGTAAATTTACATCAACGTCAAATTCCTCTTCCAACCGTAATAAATCCGGCGTGACGAGATAGGAATAAGGGCTACGAAACGACCAATAAACGTCAATCGCTTCCGCCACAATTTAAGCCGACTTAGCCGCGATGGCAGCCTGTGCTGCTGCGAGCTTTGCGATTGGCACGCGATATGGAGAACACGATACGTAATCAAGGCCTGCAGTGTGACAAAAGCCAATTGAAGCAGGATCACCGCCATGCTCACCGCAAATACCAAGCTTGATATCGGGCCGAGTTTGCTTGCCCCGCTCAACGGCTATTTTGATGAGATCGCCAACGCCATCTTGGTCAAGTGTTACGAAAGGATCCTTTTCAACGATACCTGCCGCAACATAATCCGGAAGGAAACGACCCGCATCATCGCGTGAAAGACCAAAGGTCGTTTGGGTCAAATCATTGGTACCAAAGCTAAAGAACTTCGCATGTTCAGCGATATCGCCAGCGCGTAGAGCCGCGCGCGGAAGTTCAATCATTGTGCCAATTACATAGTGCGGCGCGCCAACTTCGTCGGCAATACGGATAATGGCCTCACGGAGAATTTCCAATTCCTTTGCGGAAGAAACGAGCGGAATCATAATCTCAGCGACAGGTTTACGCCCCGTTTCTTTCTCAACCAGTATTTCCGCTTCAAAAATAGCGCGGGCCTGCATTTCATAAATCTCAGGGTAAGAAATACCGAGGCGGCATCCGCGATGACCAAGCATTGGGTTACTCTCTGCGAGTTCGCGAGCGCGGGCCATTAGCTCTTTGGCCGGCAAGCCAAGCGTTTCCGCCACAGATTGAATATCGGCCTCTGTATGGGGCAGAAATTCGTGAAGCGGCGGATCAAGCAACCTTATCGTGCAGGGACGATCTTCCATAATTCGGAAAATTGCCGCGAAGTCTTCGCGCTGCACGGGCAGAATTTTCGCGAGTGCATCCTCGCGGCCCTGTTTATCCGTGGCCAGAATCATTTCGCGGAAATGGGCCAAACGGTCGGCTTCAAAAAACATATGCTCTGTGCGGCAAAGGCCAATGCCTTCTGCGCCAAAATCCTTAGCTGTTTGAACATCAAGCGGGGTTTCAGCGTTGGTGCGGATGCCAAGCGTGCGGGCTTCGTCTGCCCAGGTCATGACCTTAGCAAAGTCACCCGACAGCTCTGGCTGCACCATATCCACAGCGCCCATAAAGACCTGTCCGCTCGCCCCGTCTACGGTGACGATCTCGCCTTTTTTGATAACACGGCCTGCGACAGAAAATTCCTGCGCGGCCATATCAATGCGAATATTACCTGCGCCAGACACACAAGGCTTACCCATACCGCGGGCAACTACTGCCGCGTGAGAGGTCATACCGCCCCGCGCCGTAACAATGGCTTCGGCGGCGTGCATACCGTGAATGTCCTCTGGGCTTGTTTCTGTGCGCACGAGAATAACTTTATGGCCGGCCTTTTTCAGCTCTTCGGCTTCATCGGATGAGAACACGACTTCGCCAATCGCCGCGCCTGGAGAGGCCGGAAGGCCCATGGCAATCACATCGCGCGGGGCGTCCGGGTTGAGCGTTGGATGAAGCAATTGGTCTAATGATAATGGCTCAATCCGCATCAAGGCTTCATCATGGGTAATCTGCCCCGCTTCGGCCATGTCCACCGCGATTTTAAGCGCAGCGCGGGCTGTACGTTTTCCGGTCCGTGTTTGGAGCATCCAAAGCTTGCCTTGCTCAACGGTAAACTCAATATCCTGCATATCGCGGTAATGGGCTTCGAGTTTCTCGAAGGTCGCAGCTAGCTCCGCGTAAACCTCGGGTAACGCCTCTTCCATTGAAGGGGCCTCTTCGCCCATTTCTTCACGAGCCTTTTTTGTCAAAGTTTGCGGCGTACGAATACCCGCCACCACATCTTCGCCTTGGGCGTTGATGAGGAACTCGCCATAATAGGTATCTTCACCCGTGGACGGGTCGCGCGTAAAGGCCACGCCCGTTGCGGAGGTTTCGCCCATATTACCAAAGACCATGGCTTGAACATTGACGGCCGTGCCCCAAGCAGCAGGGATATCATTAAGGCGGCGATAAACGACAGCCCGGTCATTCATCCAACTGCCAAAGACGGCGTCAATCGCGCCTTGAAGCTGCTCACGCGGGTCTTGCGGGAAATCACGGCCCAGCTCACGTTTCACGGCAGCTTTATAGGCTTCGATAACGACAGCCCAATCATCAGCGCTCATTTCAGTATCCAGCACGTAGCCTTCATCATCTTTATGGCGCTCAAGAATGTCTTCGAATGTGTGATGGTGTACGCCCAGCACCACATCGGAATACATGGTGATGAAACGGCGATAGCTATCTAGGGCAAAACGGCGATCACCAGAGAGAGAGGCAAGACCTTCAACCGTGGTGTCGTTCAGGCCAAGGTTTAAGACCGTGTCCATCATGCCCGGCATAGAGGCCCGCGCGCCAGAACGCACAGAGACGAGCAGCGGATTGCTATCGCTGCCAAAGACTTTGCCCGTCAGCTTTTCAATATGGGCGAGGCCTGCTTCGGTTTGCGGGTCAAGGTCGTCGGGGTATGTTTCGCCATTATCGTAATAACTCGTGCAGACTTCGGCGGTCATTGTGAAGCCGGGCGGCACTGGCAATCCGAGCGACGCCATTTCGGCAAGGTTCGCGCCTTTCCCGCCTAAAAGGTTCTTCATGGACGTGTCGCCCTCCGCATTACCACCACCGAATGCGTAAACCCATTTTGTCATTGGACTATGGTCCCTTTTTACTAACCTGAAATCTTGTCGAAATCAGCGATTTGCCGCGCCGTATCACGTATTAACATCAAGAGTCTAAGATTGTTTTCACGGGTCTTTTTGTCCTCTGCCACGACCATGACATTTTCAAAGAAATCGTCAATTGGTCTACGCAGCTCAGACAGCGCTGTCATGGCGGCGGAATATGACTCAGACGCCAAGGCCTCTTCAATCTTCCCCTTTGCATTGGTCAGACCAGTTTGTAAGGCCACTGCTTCGGACTGCGACAAAGTGCCAATATTGCCCTCTGGCAAGTCCCCCTTCTTGGCCTCAGCCTTCAGGATATTCGCCGCGCGTTTATAGCCCGCGAG
>JAHDCL010000104.1 GCA_020629875.1 Hellea sp. | reverse complement strand
CCCTCCAACGACCCCGCGACCGCATTTACGATAATCTGTATTTGCGTCCAGACATTGGCGATGGGTTGCATGAGAAAGCCGTCGGCGACGGCGACGGTGACGATGCCGTGAATAGACGCCCAAAGCGCTCTGGCATTATTTTGGCGGACTTCGATTTCGGCGGCGCCGGGGAAGGTGGCAATCGCATCTTCGATAATCCTAAAAAGCGCTTGCTCCTTATCCAAATACCATTGCGGCGGCAGCTCCGTTTGATTGCGGTTAAAGGCAAGGGCGGCGAGCCATATGGCTTGATGCGTTTCAACGAAGTCCAGATAGGCGGCGGCGAGGTCCATCATTTGCTCGCGCGGGGATTTGCCGGCCTCGCGCGCTTGCTCCAGCGCCGAACGTTCAATCTCATAAAGCGCATCATAGGTGCGGCCATTAATGATGCGGGTCAGTTCATCCAAATCTCCAAAGAGGTTATAAATGGAGCCGACCGAGATACCGGCCCGCTGGGCAATAGGACGTGCCTTTAATCCTTCGAGCCCCTTAGCCTCAATCGCGCGGGTGGCGGCCTTGATGACATGTTCTCGAATCTGAGGGTCAAACCCTTTTCGCCCCGCAGATTTCGCGGTGTCAGGCGCGGCTATCTCGGCGCTGATTGAAGGGGCGGTTGTCCTCTTTGCTATCTCATTTGGGGCCATTTGGCGCTCTCTTGGCAAAAAAATGAAGCCTCCCAGCAACATTTAAGTCTTTGAATTACTTCTTTCTTTTCCTTTAGCACAGAAAGTTTTTATGAACAATGTTCATTTTTATCTTGAACGATGTTCATAAATATGTCTTTTTTAATTGTGAACGATGTTCATAAAAGGAGTAAGATATGTTTAAAACGCTACGAACAATATTTCTCGGAAAGGCGGCTCGTGCTGAGCAGGAGCTTGAAACGGCGAATGCTGCCATCATCATTGAGCAGAAAATTCGAGAAGCAGAGGCGGGACATGCCATGGCCAAGCGGGGGCTTGCCAGCCTCATCACGCGCTCAAAGTCAGAAAGCAAAGCGCTTGATGTGCTCAAGCGGCGTATCGAAGATCTAGAACAGCGCACGCGAGACGCTCTGGCCGCCGGTAAGGATGCGCTGGCCCATGACGCGGCAGCGCTCTTGGCGCAGCTAGAAAATGAGCGCCATGTACGAGAGCGCAGTCTTATCGCCTCAAAGGAAAAGGCCGAACGCATGCGTCTGGCGATTGAGAAGACGCATCGCCAGCTCGTCGATTTGCGCCAAGGCCTTATCACCGCCAAGTCCATCGAATCCGAACGTAGAGCTATTGGCCATATAAAAGGCGATATTTCCGCCCATAGCGCCATTGCCGAAGGGGAGGCCGTCTTAAAACGACTGCTCGGAAGTCCCGATCCGGTCGATGCCATAGAGGCACTCGAAGAAATTGAGGCCGATCTGTCAGGCGAGAGCGTCATGGAGCGCTTATCAGATGCCGGCTTTGGCGACTCAGCTAAGGTCAAGGCCAATGACATCCTCGAGCGCTTACGCGCGGAAACCCCGAAATCCAAAAAAGCTAAAACAGCTTAGTGCATCGGCACAGACTCTAATCCCAAGCAAAGGAGATAATCATGCTCGGACATTCACAAACCTGGATTACTTATAATTATATTTGCGTCGGCGTGGCCTATGCCATGCTCGGTATGTCGCTCTTCCTCATGCCGATTAACCTGGCCACCAAAGGCTATGTCGGCATGGGAATTATCTTCCTCTCCGGTTCGCTCGTAACACTTGTTAAAACGCTCCATGACCTGCGGGTTCAGAGCGATGTGAGCACAAAAATAGAAATGGCGAAACAGGATAAGCTCCTCCAAGAATACGCCCACGCCAGCTAGGCGCAAACGCCTCCAACCAACTGGGCCGCCTGCTGTTCCGAGTCTCTCTCCTCGATTAAACACTGGGCGGTCTCTTTTTTACGCCCGCCTGAATTGGGCGGTAAATTTGTGCAAATTGCTAAGCTAAATTTCACTTTACCAATGCGCTTTTGCAATTTGCAAAGTGCAGGCAAATATTAACTACCTAAGTGACTGAAATTACGTCGTCCTTTTCTGGTCCATATCTTGAAACCTTAATAGCAACCAAGGCGGAGGGCATGAGGCTCTCCTGCAAATAATATAGGACGATGGATGACAAGAAATTCAAGGCGGTAGTCTGCTCAGCCGCAGACACTCATCGCCAAACCAACTTTGCCCAAACGCGATATAACTTTTTCGGCCCACCCACCCCTCCAAGCAGCCCAAAAAGTGAAGGCCTCACACTTCACCACCCCAAAGTGAGAGCACGCCGCGTTTGGGCAAACACGCCTTCGCACCAGCTTCATTCAAGAGATTAAAGAGCCGCGCCTCGTGGTTCTTGTTAGATAGTGCGTCCAAATTTAATGCCTCACACTCACGGATTTGGACGCACTATTTTTAACGCGTCAGCGGCGCGCCAAAAAAGGGGGGTTGGCGAGCTTTTGAGATTAAAAATTTGTCATTTTTTTTAGCACCAACTTGAAACTCGTATTTCGAGAAATAAATTTACATCGAGGAAATTAGAGAGCCATTCTGAAGCCCTCCGATTTCTCTCATTTATCTACAACCGCGTGTTTACGCATAAACAGGAGAATCGTTATGACGACTCGTTTCACAAGAAGTTGTGTCCTTGCAACAGCCATTATTTCACCTCTCTTGATGTCAGTTCCGGCCGCCGCCAATTCATCGACGAGCTTGGTCGATCAACAGGCCGTCAGCCTGCTGACTAATTCGGTTAAGGATACGCTTTCCGCCTATGACTCATTGGGGTTAGGCGATGCTGTTTCGGCAAAACGGCAGCTGGATAAGGCGCTGCGGGATATGCAGCAAGCTGTTGCCAAGGACCCCTCTCTGGCCTTGTCGGAGAAAAGGGCGTCCTCTCTGCATCAAGAGCTGAAACAGCTGAACACCAAAATGAGTTCCATGGACAGTTTTTCTGCTAAGGCTGAATTGGAAACAGTGCTGTCCAGCGCTGGAATTTTCCCCGCGTCTTAAGCTTTAATTTGCGCGGTGGCTACGGTCACCGCAACCTTTCACGCTTTCACGAAACATCACTTAAATGGAGTGCAAATTGAACAATATACTGCTTGTTGATCCTAACCCTATCACAGCGCTGGATATATTCATCCGGCTCGAAGATGCGGGATATAAAGTTTTTGGCCCCATTGCGACAACGGGTGAGGGGCTAAAGCTCCTTAAAGATCAAACAATTTCGGCTGTCATCTTGGACGCGCACGCGTGCCGGCAAAGATTTCCGGAGCTTCATGAAACGCTCATGGCTTCGGACATTCCCATTATTTTTCTAACGGAAAATGAGAGTGGTGAAATCGGGAATAAAGTCGTGATTAGAAAAACTGAAAACAGCGCAGAAGTCCTGCAGGCTGTTCAAAGCCTAGAATATTATGACGAAGCGGCCTAGCGCGCTGACATCTTTGTTATTTGGCTGAGCCGCGCTCAACCAAACTGGCCGTTCATTGTGATTTTCTCTCTCTTTTATCACAATGGGCGGCCTTTGACTCTAATATCGGATATCCGCGCTATGCCGCCCATAGCGCACTTGACTTACACAGGTCATCCGCTATCTCCCGCCCATTACATAACCCGTGTTAAAACCGCTTCGGACCGTTTCTCCGATAGGCGGAAATGATGGAGAGTCTCATGCACGCTTATCGCAGCCATACTTGTGGCGAACTTCGTAAATCTCATGTCGGCGAAACTGTTCGCCTATCTGGTTGGATCCACCGTAAACGTGAGCACGCCAATGCGCTCTTTATCGATTTGCGCGATCATTATGGCATCAGCCAAGTTGTCGTCTATCCAACAGCCAGCTTCTATGAAGACCTAAAACGTTGCCCAAGCGAATCCGTCATCACGGTAACAGGCGAGCTTCTTGCCCGCGACGCAGAGGCGGTTAACGCTGAAATCCCAACAGGTGAGGTTGAGCTTCGTGTTGATGAAGCTATCATCGAGAGCGCCGCTGCGCCGTTGCCGCTCCCTGTCTTTGGCGAGCAGGACTATCCCGAAGAAATCCGTCTCAAGCACCGCTATCTGGATTTGCGCCGCGAGACGTTACACAAAAACATTATCCTGCGCGGACAGGTGATTAACTCGCTTCGCCGCCGCATGATTGATCAGGGTTTTACAGAGTTTCAAACGCCTATCTTAACAGCGAGCTCACCCGAAGGGGCGAGAGATTTCCTTGTCCCGTCCCGGTTAAACCCCGGTAAGTTTTACGCCCTGCCGCAAGCGCCCCAGCAATTTAAACAGCTTTTGATGGTGGCGGGTTTTGACCGTTATTTCCAAATTGCGCCGTGTTTCCGCGACGAAGATGCGCGTGCAGACCGTAGTCCGGGCGAGTTTTACCAGCTTGATTTGGAAATGAGCTTTGTCACCCAAGAAGACGTCTTTAATGCCATTGAACCTGTTATGGCGGGCGTGTTCGAAGAATTTGCCGATGGCCGCGAAGTGCAAACGCCTTTCCCGCGTATTCCTTATAAAGAGTCAATGGAAAAATACGGCTCGGATAAGCCAGACCTGCGTATTCCCTTTGAGCTGACCGATGTGTCTGAATTCTTCACGGATGAGAGCAAAACAGGCTTTGGTATCTTTGCCAAAATCACCAATGGCGGCGGCAAGGTTATTGCTATTCCAGCGCCGGGCGCAACAGATAGCCAAAGCCGTAAGTTCTTTGATAGTCTTGACAAATGGGCCAAGAAAGAAATGCAAGCCCCTGGGCTTGGCTATGCGCGTCTACGCGAAGAAGATGGCGTTGTTGTTTCCCAGGATCCGGCCCTTAAAAACTTCGAGCCCGAGCTGCTCAAAGCCTTGCTTGAAAAAATGGGCCTTAAGGCTGGTGATGGCGTGTTTTTCTCTGCTGGTAAAACATCTGATGCCTATAAGCTCGCAGGCGCGGCACGAAACAAAGTCGCAGCTGATTTGGACCTTATCCCAGAGGGTGTGTTTAAATTTGCCTGGATTGTCGATTACCCGATGTATGAATGGGATGAGGACAATAAGAAAATTGATTTCTCTCATAACCCCTTCTCAATGCCGCAAGCGCCCGAGGGACAAACGGCGATGGACGTTCTTGAGAATGCCAAGACCAATGAAGAGATTTTGGATATTCTGGCCTATCAATATGACATCGTTTGTAACGGCGTAGAGCTGTCATCAGGCGCGATTAGAAACCACAAAGCCGAAATAATGTATAAGGCTTTCGAGATTGCGGGTTATGGCCCCGAAGTGGTCGAAGATAAGTTCGCCGGTATGATCAACGCCTTTAAATTTGGCGCACCGCCTCATGGCGGTATTGCACCGGGTGTTGACCGGATTGTTATGCTTCTTGCGGGCACGGAAACAATTCGCGACGT
>JAHDCL010000103.1 GCA_020629875.1 Hellea sp. | reverse complement strand
CCTCTCTATTGGGGGCGTGGCGGCGGCGTGTGACATGCATGGCGGCGGCTTTGGATTTGGTTTGCAGAACGCGAACTGGGCGACTTATAACCCGCGGGCGACGACGACGGATCCGTCTTATGGCGCTGAGGGTGACGCGCTTATGTCTCCGCTGGAAAAGGCCGCTGTTCCGCTTGAGAAGGCTAAGCCGAGTTTTTCAAATGCGGCGAATGTTGCGGCTTTTAAGGCCAAAGCGCGTCTCGCGAAGAAAACGAAAACGGCCTCTGTTGATGTGTCTTCTGCGCCTGCCGCTACGGACGTCGCTGTCAAAAAGGTCTCTTTAGACGCGGATCGTTAAGCCATCCGAGAGCGACCGTTTTAGCGCAATCAGGGCCGGGATAAGGCCTAAAAGGGCGGCAGTGACCGTCACAAATATCACAACCCCCAGATCAAATGTGCCGGGCCAGAGCCGAAGGGCGCCGATATTAAACCTCGCCTCCAGGGTCGGGCGGAATATCCATAAAAGACCATAAAGTATTGTGAGACCCAAGACGCTGCCGATAAAGGCGAGCAGGGCGGCTTCGCTTATGAGGAGCGAGACAATATGGCGCCCGCGCGCGCCCATCGCCCTGAGTATTGCCATTTCGCGGCGGCGCTCGTTCAAAGAAGTCAAGATTGACGTCAGGATGCCGATAAGCCCTACGGCGATGACAAAGCTGGAAACCAGCGCCAGTGCGCGCTCAACCACCGAGACGACATTCCAGAGCTGGCTCAGCGCCACGCCTGGAATCACGGCTTGTAAGGGCTCCGCCTTATAGGTGTTCAGATCGCGCTGTAGGCCAAGGCTGCGCACGCGGGATGTCGCCCCAACCAGCATCGCTGTAACGCTATCGGGGGTGAGGGACGTCTGTCGTAATGTGTCGGGCGTGTTTAGTTTGCTTAGCGCTGTGGGCGTGCCTCTTTGCCAGCCTTTATGAATGGCCTCAATGGCGGCGAGGCTCACCATGACGGAGCGGTCCACAGGTGTTCCCGTTGGCTTTAATATGCCGGTCACGCGAAAGGGTAGGTCGTCATGATTGACAAAACTCGTTCCGCCCAATCCATGGGAGAGGGTGATTTTAGTGTCTAGCTCATAGCCTAATTCCCGCGCCACTTGCGCGCCGAGGACCACGTCAAAGAGATCCGTGAACACAGTGCCTTGCTGATATGTCAGGGATTGAGAATCCGCGTATTTGTAATGGGTGAAATAGTCTGGTGTCGTGCCCACAACGCGAAAGCCGCGATGGGTGTCGCCCAGACTGATGGGGACAACCCAAGCCACATCTTTGCGCGCTTTTATGTCCTGATAGGTCTCCCATGTCACATTATTGGTGGGGTCGCCAATTTGAAATACGGAATAGAGGATAAGGTTGATGGGGCTGGACCGTGCGCCGACAATGACATCCGTATCGCTAATGGTGCGCTCAAAGCTGGTGCGCGCGCCTTGGCGCAGATTCTCAACAGCCACGAAAAGGAGGACCGCCGCGGCGATTGAAATAACGGTCAGCAAAGCTGTGACTTTTCTGGCCCATAAGGATCTAAAGGCGAGAGAGAGTATGGCGGTATTTTTCATGCGAGCGCCATTGTGTTGAGATCCGATAGCGAGACAGAACGATCGAAATGCGCCGCGAGCGTTTGGTCGTGGCTGACGAATAAAAGCGCGCTGCCAAATTCTTCGCGGCTATGATTGAGGAGCTCAATGAAGCGGTCACGATTGCTGTGATCCAGCGCGGAGGTGGGCTCATCTGCGATAATCAAGTCAGGACCGCCAATGAGGGCGCGGGCAACGGCAACGCGTTGTTGTTGCCCCACGCTAAGCTCGCCCACGCGGCGCTCCAGAAGATCATCCGAGAGTCCAAGGCCCGTTATAAGTTTTTTGGCGGAGGCCTTAACGGAGCCGTCGGCTTTAATGGCGCGCTCTCGCCGGCGCGCGGAGAAGCGGCAGGGAAGAATACAATTTTGGATCACGCCGAGATAGGGCAGCAAATTAAACTGTTGAAAAATTATGCCAAGGTGATCAGCGCGGAGTTTGTCGCGCTGCGCGGAAGAGACTTCGGTTAGCTCTGTTCCGCAAATGGACAGGCGGCCATTTTGGGACGTTAAAACACCCCCAATAAGCCCCAGAAGTGTACTTTTACCCGACCCGCTGGGGCCTTTTAGGAAGACACTTTCACCAGCGGCAATCTCAAAGCGGTCAATATCAATGATCGTCTGCGTCGGCGTGTATCCAAAGCGGAGTTGCGCGATGCTAAGGACCTTATCAGTACTCATATGGCTCGAGCTTATCCAATGTTAGCTCATAGGCGCTATTGCCAAGCTCTGATCCAAACTCACCCGTCTTCATGATGCCTTCAACCCAAACGGGTTCGTTGATATTTTCAATTTTTGTCGCCGGGCTGGATTTGATGAATACGATTTGATTTGGCGGCGGCGGCGGCGTGTGCAGGCAAGCGCCAAAATAGGGGACGAGTAGAAACTCGTCATATTCTGAGGCCGCGTTGAAGTCGAGAGGAACGACATAACCGGGAAGACGAATGCGCGCACCATCCAGGTCGGCAACAACATTATAAGTCCCAATCTGCGCCATCGTATCTTGAGCGCTGCCTTCGTCGATCATGCTCATCATATCGCTGTCGGCTTTGGCGGCCTCTGAAAGCGTGAGTTGTTCTCTAAACTGCCGTTCTTGTTCCTCATAAAACTCGGTGTAAAGTTCAGCCAAAACCTTATCTTCTCCCTCGGGCATTAAGTCTTCCCATACGAGGAGTTCAGCTTGATTTTCCGTGGAGTTGGTAGTTGTTACCTCTTTTTGGGTTTCCGATTTGGGGGTTACTTTGGAAGCGTTTTTTTCACCACATGCGCCAAGAGAAAACGCCAAGATGAGGCTAGGGAGTATCAATTTTGAAGCTGTCATCGAGATAAATTCACTTGTGTGTTTTCGCGGGTCAAACTGACTTGCTTTTGTGTTGATGGGCCAAGATAGGTGACATCTATATCTGACATGTCTGGGAAAAACTCAAATAAATTCACGGTAAGAGAAGTCAGCGAAGACGGTTTGGCACACTGATACTGATATTGCAGTAATATGTCCTTATGGGTAGCGGCGTGGTCTTGACTTTCATCATGGTCATCATGGTCATCGTGCGCGTCTTGAAACAAGGTTATATCCTTTCTACCAGAGATTAGCACACATCCTGCTTCGGCGTTGAACGTAAACAGCTCCTGAACATTTCCGAGCTGATTTTCGACCGTCTCTGTCTTAGCTTTTTGCAAGGCCGTTTCCGGATGGCGTTCAAACCCAAGAACGTTAAATAGGGGGGTGTCCAGCTCTATCGTCACGGTGTCATCTTCTAAAACGAGCGCAAGTTCGGCGTCACCATGGGAGTGAGACTCTGCTGAGCGAGTTATGGACGCAGCAGAGTTTTCTGAATGAGACTTGTGGCTTTCACCTGAGGCGTTCTCCTGAGTGTTTTCAACAGCGCTTTTATTTGCAGCGCTAGGTTCTGGGCGAGTATCACTTGATGATGTCGCAACCTGCGGCGAGCAAGCGCTGGCTATGCTCATCATGAGTGTTATCATCGCTGAATTCAAAATAGCTTTATTCATGTGTAATCCCGAGACTTACCGCAAACTATGTTATTTAGTTACGAGTCCAAGCGATAGTTTTCAAGGCGCGATAATCGTTTTAAAAACGCATATCTCTTCTATTGCAATCCCCAAGCGCTCACCCTAACTCCCTTGCATGACAGAATTTCAATCGATTTCGGGGCTTGGGCAAGTGGCGTCAGACTATGACGTTTTGCTGTGTGATATTTGGGGCGTTGTACATAATGGGCGTGACGCGTTCAAAGCGGCGACCGAGGCGCTGGAGCTATTTCGCAGTGATCATGGGCCGGTCATTCTCATCTCCAACTCACCCAGACCATCTGTGTCTATACCGCATACTTTCGAGCAAATTGGCGTGAGAGGAGAGTTCTACGACGCGATTGTGACTTCAGGCGATGCGACGATTGATGAGCTTTCCCGCCGCGCCCCCGGGCCTGTATTCAAGCTCGGGCCGGAACGCGACGATGTGCTTTATGAGAACATAGAGCTGCATTTTTCTGACATTGAAGACGCTGCCTTTATTTCCTGCACCGGCATGATTGATGATGATGATAGCCCTGAGGACTATCGCGGGATGCTCAAAGAGGCGCTAGAGGCCGGACTCCCATTCATCTGCGCCAACCCTGACGTTAAGGTAAAAGTTGGCGGTAAAATCGTCTGGTGCGGCGGCGCATTGGCAAAACTCTATGAGGAGCTCGGGGGAGAGGTGATTTACGCGGGTAAGCCGCATGAGCCAATTTATAGGCTTTCTCGTGCTTGGATGAACGAAGTGCTTGGTTACTTACCGCCTCAAGACCGTGTTTTGTGCATTGGCGATAACATTTTCACCGATTTACTTGGCGCGCAGCAGCAAGATTATGACTGTCTATTTATCCAAGACGGCCTTTATGGGGAGACGGAGGATAAGTTTAAAGCTTTATTGGCGCAACATAGACTATCTGCCCGTTATATGGCTCCTAATTTATCTTGGTAATATGATTTGAATTTGCTAGGGCGAGTGAATGACTGATAATGTAAAATACTACCTCGAAGATCTTGAAGTTGGGATGAGGTCAACCACGACCTCTGTGATAACTGGGGAGATGATCGATACCTTCGCCGACATTACGGGAGATCATAACCCTATTCACGTCGATGCGGAATTCGCTGCAACAACTCAGTTTGGACAGCGTATCGCGCATGGGGCTCTCTCTGCGTCCTTTATCTCTGCTGTTCTGGGCAATGATTTACCGGGGCCGGGGGCTATCTTTGTCGAATTGAACCTTCGCTTTCGTAAGCCCGCCTTCATCGGTGATGAGGTTATGGCCGTCGCTGAAGTTGCCGAGATTAATGAACGAACGGGACGCGTGAAGATGAAATGTCACTGCGAGGTCAATGGCCAAAAAATCTGCCGCGGTGATGCTGGCGTCTTTGTGCAAAAACGTCCCACTGAATAGGCTAGTGAAAACCTTACAGACCTACACGAATTTAGCAAAAGCGGATCAGGGCGCTGTAATTGCGCTAGGGAATTTTGATGGTCTGCATCGCGGACACCAAGCCGTTATAGCCAAAGCCAAATTGATTGCGCAGGAGTTGGGGGCTCCTTTAGGGATTGGCCTGTTCCGTCCGCATCCTTATCGCTATTTTAAGCCTGACTCGCCGCCATTCCGCTTGATGAGCGCGGCCGTGCGCGCGGAGATTATGCCGAGTCTTGGCGTTGAAAAACTCTATGAAATCCCGTTTGATGAGACGTTGCGGGAAATGGATGACACTGAGTTTGTAGAGAGTGTTCTACATCAAGGACTGGGAATCAAACATGTCGTCGTCGGTGAAGATTATGGCTTCGGAAAAAATCGCTGCGGAAATGTTGAAAGCCTGACTCGGCTTTGCGCAGAGCGCGGGATTGGCGTGACTCCAATGAAGCCTGTCGG
>JAHDCL010000017.1 GCA_020629875.1 Hellea sp. | reverse complement strand
TTGCCCCGCCATCCAGTTCCGCCGTGACATAGTGAACTGTGCATCCATGCTTTGTCTCGCCTGCATCGATAGCGCGCTGATGCGTATTCAAGCCTTTAAATTTGGGTAAAAGTGAGGGGTGTATATTGAGCAATCTGTTTTCCCATCGGCTAACGAACCACGGAGTTAATACACGCATGAAGCCTGCACAACATACGAGTTCAATCTTCGCCTCTTGTAATACTGCGTCGAGAGCAACTTCGAATTTTCGTCGTGAGCTAAACTTTTTATGGTCAATAGTCATGGCGGTGACGCCAAGCTGTTCTGCCTTCTCTAAGCCGGCCGCCATCGGTATGTTGGAAATGACCAAAGCTATCTCAGCAGGGTAGTCGCCTGCCTGCGCAGCTTTCGTGAGCGCGACCATGTTAGAGCCACGCCCTGAGATGAGTACCGCTGTGCGGATTTTAGGCATCTTTAAGCTGCCCAATCACCCAAGAGGGTTCGCCTGCAGTCTCTAGTCGCTCCAAAACAGGAGTCATGTTCTCGGGCTTTACCGCTAGCACCATGCCGATGCCGCAATTAAACGCGCGCTGCATCTCCGCTTCTTCCACATTGCCAGTTTCTTGTAGCCACTTAAATACGGCTGGCCGAGGAAATGAGGACATATCGATGTCCTGCACCAATGTCTTAGGTAACATGCGAGGGGTGTTTTCGGTTAGTCCGCCACCCGTGATATGCGCGAGGCCTGTCACCAAACCGTCTTTAATGAGCGGTAATACAGACTTTACATAAAGCTTGGTGGGCGTGATGAGGGCTTGTCCCAAGGTCTGACCTTCAGAGAAGGGGGATGCATCTTCCCATGATAATCCTGAGAGTTCGACAATTTTACGAATTAGAGAGTAACCATTTGAATGTGGCCCACTTGAAGAAATGCCAATCAAAACGTCACCTGCTGCCATCTCATTGTGGCGGGGCAACATTTGATCACGTTCGGCGGCACCCACAACAAACCCCGCTAAATCGAAATCGTTCCCCTCATACATTCCTGGCATTTCCGCGGTTTCACCGCCAATCAACGCGGCACCTGATTGTTTGCAGCCCTCCGCAATTCCTGAAATGACCGCTGTTGCACTATCGGTGTCCAGGTGCCCGGTCGCAAAGTAATCCAAGAAGAATAGCGGTTCAGCGCCATTTGCGAGCACGTCATTGACGCACATAGCGACAAGGTCGATGCCGACGGTATTTAAAATGCCAGTATCAATAGCAATACGGAGTTTAGTTCCCACACCGTCCGTTCCCGATATCAATACGGGATCTTTGAACCCTGCTGCCTTAAGATCAAAGGCGCCACCAAAACCACCAATTGAGCCATCAGCCCCCGCGCGCCGGGTGGCTTTAACAAGTGGCTTAATACGATCCACCAAGCGGTCGCCCTTATCAATGTCAACACCAGCATCGGCGTAAGTTAGGCCTTTTTCGGACATATCAGAATCTTTCTTCATCTTTCGCGCTAAGAACCGCAATTTAGCTGTGTTTTCAAGTGCAAAACCGGGGTCGTGCTGCTATTCAAACGCTTATAGGACTTTGCAAAGTGGTGAAAGCGGGTTATCGCGGGTTATGAAACAGACTTTTACGACTCTCTTGAGCTTTATCCTCATATTCGTTGCTGGAACCGCTCGAGCTGCAGACCCTTTCACGGTCTCTGGTATCGCCGTCGATGCGACTGGAAGTACTCCTATCGAAGCACAGACATTAGCTATCCGAGATGGCCAGGCCCGGGCAGCAAACATATTGCTAGAGCGTCTCACTGTTGAAAGTGAACGCCTGTCCAAAGGTGCGGCTCCCGTTTCGGAAGATAATGCTGCGAAAATGATCCGCGCTATGGAAATCGACAATGAAAAGCGTTCAGCTACGCGCTATTTGGGCGATATTACAGTAGCCTTTAACCCCAGTGCGATGCAGGCCTATTTGGGGCAAGCGGGACTGACAATGATTTCCTCTCAATCAAGAGATCGTTTGGTGCTGCCGCTGAGTAACGGGTCAATAGATACGCAAAGCCCTTGGTTTAAAGCTTGGGAAAATAGCGGTGCACAGCATGCTCTAACACCCATTCGTGCCATGTCAGAGGAACAAGCTCTAAGCATCCCAAGAACTGCCTTGGATTTGAACGCTCTTAAGCAAATCGGCTCGATCTTTGGTGTTCAACAAATTCTTGTTGCAGATGACTTGGGCGGATTCGTAAAAGCAACAGATGTTGCGCTAGACAGCGAGCAGCGGTCTGAGTTCACCATCAACGGAGGGCCAGCATCCGTTATTTCAAAGCTCGAGAACGACTGGAAACAAGCGTCCGTAAGCGTTGCTGCAAGTGCTGTTGAAATTCCAGTTTCGATTTTGTACCGCTCACATAGTGAGTGGCTACAGCTCAAGGAAGCAATTAATGGATCGGCTCAAATCCAAGATGCGCGTCTTGATGCGCTGTCAAAGGACGGCGCGCTAATGACGATTAAATATGGCGGGGACATGGGCCGTCTTAGAAATGAGCTTGCCTTTAAAGGAGTGGATGTTCGCGAAGATGCTGCGCTAGGTGTTGTTCTCGCTCGCACAGGACATTTCTAGGGACCGGTGAAGACGCCTCCTCAAATACCTTTAGATCTTACTCCGAAGCTTGTGCATAGCTTTGAGAACTTTTTTATCAGCCAAAGCAACGCTGCGGCCGTTAAGGCTGTTCGAGCTTGGCCTGAGTGGCCTTCTCCAATTCTCCTTCTTATTGGGCCAAAGGGTTCCGGAAAAAGCCACTTGGGGGATGCTTGGGCTCAAAAAACCCGTGGGGTATTTATTGACGATGCTCGCAAGATAGAAGAGGGGCAACTCTTTAAGATAATGAACCAAGCTCTGAATGGGGAGATTGAGGGTCTCCTAATCGCAGATAGAGCTGCCCCAGAAGAGTGGGGGGTGAAAATGCCTGACTTAAATTCGCGCCTTTCAAACACACCTCGAGCACTTTTAGAGGAGCATGATGATGAGATACTGGAACCTATTGTCCGCAAGCTATTTCAAGAGAAAGGCCGGGACGTTTCACAAGATTTAATAGCCTATTTGTTGAAGTATCACGAGCGTAGTGTGTCGGCGCAACGTTTTATCGCCTCCGAGTTGGAAAGCGCCGCTCAGCGACAGAAAGCAGATTTAACGAAAAGCTTTGCGGCAAGATTTCTTAAATCTCAATCAGAACGGGATTTGTTTTCCATCCCAAGCGAAGAGTGAGCCGCTATCTTCCGGTTTTAGAACATCTATTACGCCGAGCAATTTTGAAACGCTGTATTCTGGTGAGAATAATTTACCATCTGGTACATTTCGCTGAAATGGTTTTGATAAGTCTGTGTCGACCGTCCCTGGATGAAGCCCAACAATGAGCGTATTTTTAAACCTACGGGCGACTTCAATTGATAGCGTTTTAATCAACATGTTAAGCGCCGCCTTTGAAGCGCGATAAGCGTACCAGCCTCCGATGCGATTGTCTGATATGGAGCCCACACGAGCGGACAAGGCTGCTAAAACGACTTTGCGGTCGCGGCGAAGTAAGGGCAAGAAGTACTTTGCGGTTATGGCGGGTCCGAATGTGTTGATCATGAAGCTTTGTTGCAAGGCTTCAAAAGATAAGGCGCGCAGATTCTTTTCTGGAGTGATGCCTTGTCCCTGTAAAAGGCCCGTCGCTAGAATGCAGAGGTCGAAACCACCGGTGGCGCTTAGCTTGGTTGCTGCGGCCTGTATGCTTGGCTCGCTGGTTAAGTCAAAATAATGGCTTGTAACTTTTGCGGAGTCATAGCTTTCTGCCTCCCTCGACAACGCGTAAATCTGCGACACTTGGTTTGAGTTAGCCAAGGTTTTAACAAAAGACCTTCCAATCCCGCCCGACGCCCCGACAACGATTACTCTCAGGTTTTGTCCCATCGAAGGAAGTATCTCAGTCATGGCTTCATCTTTCTGCATTTTTTGGAGCAATAGCGAACCTCGTCCCAAACGCGGTCCCACTTCTTTCGCCATGAAAATGAGCGCCCGCAAGTAAGGCAGGGTTTGTGCGGAAGATTTGTCTTTTTATGAGGCATAAATATTATACGCATTAACGACCCGCCTTGTGCGTATAATATTTATGACCAAGACTCTTATTCCCCTTTTTGCCGACCAACTTTCCCACGAGTTATCCTCTCTGGTGATTAGTAATCCGGAAAACAGTATAATTTTAATGATGGAAGTTGAGGCCGAAACAAAGACTGTGCCGCATCACCGCAAAAAACTCATTTTTCTTTTCTCAGCAATGCGCCATTTCGCAAAAGAACTCGAAGAAAGTGGGTGGGCCGTTGATTATGTCAGGTTAAACAACCCAGAGAACACGGGAAGTTTTGCTTCTGAAATCGAGCGTGCTGTCGACAGGCACGATATTTCTCAGATTAGAGTGTGCGAGCCGTCTGAGCACCGCGTTATGGATATGATTATGGGGTGGGAAAAGCACCTCAGCTTACCGATAACGATAACACCCGATTATCGTTTTCTCGCGACGCATGGGGAATTCAATGCGTGGGCCGAAGGTCGAAAGCAATACCGCATGGAATTCTTCTATCGCGAAATGCGAAAAAAAACAGGTCTGCTAATGGACGGCGATGCCCCGGTGGGCGGGAAGTGGAACTTTGATAGCGAGAACCGTAAAACAGCTAAGGGTGATTTATTTATGCCTACGCCGCTCAGCTTTGAACCGGATTCAATTACTCAAGAGGTGTTGAAGATGGTGATGGAGCATTATCCAGATCGTTTTGGGAGTGCTGATGGTTTCAATTTTGCAGTCACCAGAGCGCAGGCGAAAGAAGCATTAGGCCATTTTGTGAAAAATGCCCTTCCGTTTTTTGGTGACTATCAGGATGCTATGCTCTCGGGCGAACCCTTCTTATATCACTCCTTGCTTTCTATGTATCTAAATGTCGGCCTAGTTGCGCCTTTAGAGGTTTGTGAGGCTGTGGAAGAGGCCTATAGAAAAGGTAAGGTGCCTCTGAATGCTGCCGAGGGCTACATTCGGCAAATCATAGGCTGGCGCGAATATATCCGCGGGATTTATTGGCTGAAAATGCCTGGTTATACTGAAGAGAATGCCCTGGGTGCATCTCGAGCCCTACCTGACTTTTATTGGACCGGTGAAACTGACATGCACTGTATGTCCGAAGCGATAGGGCAGACCGTGAAATACGCCTATGCTCATCATATTCAGCGCTTGATGATTACAGGAAACTTCGCACTGCTCATTGGCGTGGATCCAAAACAAATACATGAATGGTACTTGGCGGTGTATGTAGATGCTTTTGAATGGGTTGAGCTGCCCAATACGTTGGGTATGAGTCAGTACGCGGATGGGGGGCTTTTAAGCTCTAAGCCTTATGCGAGTAGCGGAGCTTATATCAATCGCATGAGCAACTACTGCAAATCTTGTAAATTTGATGTCAAAGAAAAGCTTGGGGATAGCGCATGTCCATTTAACAGTCTCTACTGGCACTTTATTTCCCGTAACGAAAATAAGCTCTCAGCTAATAATCGCATGTCCCTCGCGTATCGAAATTTAAGAAAAATGGATGAGGCTTACCTCAAGCTTCTGCTCGCACAGGCAGAAGATTTTTTGTCGAGACTTGAGTCGGCTGAGAAAAAGTATTTTTAGAATGGACAGGGTGAAGTGAAGGTTACCCATGCTCCTCCAGTGGGTTTTCTAAGTTTTAACTGGTGGGCATGTAGCTGCAAACGATTAGCAGCTTCATAACTGCTATCGGGCGCATAAAGCCGGTCGCCGAGAATGGGGTGACCAATAGCGAGCATATGTACGCGGAGCTGGTGTGAACGACCCGTCTTGGGATACAGCGCTAGTCGCGTCGCGTTAAGTTCACGTTCAAGAACTTCCCAAGAAGTGAAGGAGGGTTTCCCGCGCTCATGACAAATCATCTGTTTTGGACGATTTGGCCAATCAGTGATAAGCGGTAGTTCGATATCTCCTGTATCGCTCTCAACTTTCCCCCACACCCGTGAGATATACGTTTTTTCTGTGACGCGCTTTTCGAATTGCTGGCCGATATGACGCTGAGCATTAGGGTTTCTCGCAAAGACCATAACCCCTGATGTCGCCATATCGAGACGATGTATCGTTAAGCTTTCTGGATAATCTTGACGAATTCTAGACTCTAGACAATCTGGTTCACTCTTTCCCGGAACACTTAAAAGACCAGAGGGCTTTTCAACGATTATGAGATCATCGTCGATATATAGGTAAGAGAGAGGGTTATCTGCTGGGTTGTAATCAAAAGGCCTTTTGTTCACGAAACATCTTCCGCAACCACTTCTCGTCCCTCGAGGCGCAATGCTATTTTCCCCGCCAACATTTTTAGGGCATCATTGCCGAAAATATCTTTTCTCCAGCCTTGCAGGGCGGGAATATCAGCCTTCACTCCAAAAGCTGCGAGTTTTTCAATATCTGCGTTATTCGCTACCATGCGGGGAGCGATGTCCACATATTCAGTTCGCAGGCGCAAGAGCGTCTTGAGCATCTCGATTGTAGGTCCAAGATTTGGTGGCATATGTTGCACCTTTGGGAGTTTTGGTGCGTAATCATCTGCATTAGCAATCGCTGCATTTAAAGACTCTACTAGAGCTTTCGCAGATCGAGACTTTTCGAAACCACGTGGGATGCCGCGAAGACGTCCTAAGGCTGCGATATCTTTTGGTTTTTGCTGCGCCAAGTCGTACATGGCATCGTCTTTTAGCACTCGCCGGCGAGGGATGTTTTTCTCTATCGCTTGCCGTTCCCGCCATGCAGCGGCAGCTTTTAGGGCGGCAAGGTAGTGTTTTTTTGGATTCCGCACCTTTAGTCTCTCCCACGCATTCTCTGGTTCAAAGGTGTAGAGCTTTTCTTCTAATTGCGGGGCCATCTCTTCCAGAACCCAGCTCATGCGACCCTTTGTGTTTAGTTCTGTGACCATATCGGGATAGAGGTCGCGTAGATGGGTCACATCGGCGAGAGCATAACTTAACTGCTTTTCTGAAAGCGGGCGCCGAGACCAATCAGTGAAACGCGCGCCTTTATCCAAATTTATATTTAGTCTTCCTTTCACCAAGGCTCCGTATCCCGCTGAGTCGCCGAACCCCAGAGCCATCGCAGCAATTTGAGTGTCAAAAATATTCTGCGGGACAGTGCCACACATTTGATAAAAAATTTCCATGTCTTGTCGGGCAGCGTGCAAGACTTTTGTGATCTTCGTGTTCAGCAAAAGGGCTTGAAATGGCGCCAGGTCTAAACCCTCCGCTAGAGGGTCAATGATCACTTCATCATCCTCTGTGGCTGCCTGTATCAGACATAAAATCGAATAAAATGTGCTCTCGCGCATAAACTCCGTGTCGACACAGATGAAGGATTTTGTGGACGCTGCGTCGCAAAAGGCGTCAAGCGCAGCCTGAGTCGTAATAACATTCATGGCCGCGCCTTAGCAGGCAAGAAGCAGTGGGGCAAACGAGGATATACCGCCATTTACGTATTTGTATTCGGAGTGGCTAATTTATCCAACTCCGTGCTGCCCGAACACCTCATGCAACAACTCGAGCGTAGCAGTCCAAGCGCGGCGAGCGCTATCAGGGTTGTGCTTAAGCGTTCCGTCGCCACTATCGGCGCCTGGTACCATAAAAGCATGCGTTGTTTGGCCATACCCGTGAATTTGCCAATCACATTTTGCTTCGGTTAACTCTTCAGCAAGCGCTGTGACATGGGCAGGGGGAGCCATGGGGTCATCCCATCCATGAGCCACGAGAACCTTGGCATTGATTTTCTTTTTCGGGAGGTCGGGCGCATCAAGCAATCCATGAAAACTTATTGCGGCCTTCAAGTCCAACCCGGCACGCGCGGCGTCTAATGTGCAAAGTCCGCCAAAACAGAATCCCATCATGGCAATGTGGCTTTCATCAACTTCTGGAAGGTCTTTAGCAGCCTTAATACCCGCTTTGAGGCGCTTTAGTAGTTTCGCACGATCCTCTTTCAGAGGCGTCATCATACCCTGCTTGTCCTCGACAGTTTCCGGCAGTGCCCCGTCGCCATAATTGTCCAAACAAAAGCCAACATAACCATTCGCCGCCATTTCAATCGCTTTGTCTTGGGCGAAGCCGTCAAGGCCACTCCAAGCATGGCTGACGATGACACAAGGCTTTGGGTCAGCATAGGTTTCGTCCCAAGCCATATATCCGATGCACTTCTGTTTTCCGTCCATATATTCTACAGGTTTGGTGATTATAGCCATTATTGTTCCCTCGAGTCTTTGAATCCACGTTGTATTTAGCGAGCTGTGCTTGCAGGTCAAGCAGTGCAAAGGTCACGTTAATGAACCTGGCTGTTAAGGGAAAATTAGCCATATTTTTGTGTAATGCGCTGTATTATTAAAAGAGGCCTTCCATTATGTCCCGCATCGCTGTTCTCTCATCCATCTCTTTGGTAGCTTTAGTCGCCTGTGCAACGCCACAAGAGAATCCCTATTATAAGTACTCCTCAAAATATAAAGGCTCGCCAACTACGTCGGTGGCACAAGCTCCAACTATAATTCAATCTGCTCCGGTGAGCTATGAATCCACCCACCATCAAGAGACACGTCAGGCGAGTTATGCCCTTGAAAATCATGAATGTCTGAAAAAAGAACAAAACTATGAGCTTGTCGGCGCCGGGATCGGCGGAACAATTGGCGCGATCGCTGGCAAAGAGCTAATTGGTGGCACAAAAGGAGCCGTGATTGGAGCAGGGCTTGGCGGCGCTGCAGGATACGGCGTGGGCGATAAGGTCGTGAATTGTGATCCCCAGCCGATGCCCGTACAACAAATAACAGCCCCTTCGTCACCTGCATACACAGCATCGCCGGCTGTTACGGCATCATATGAGGCTCCAGCAGCTAGTACTGTCACCTCTCAGCCAAATGCCTCGCCAACCGATACAGAATTTAGCAGTATTTCAGAAATAGGTACACCTGGATATCAGGTCCTGCAGGCGCAAAGTGCAGATACTTATGGGGGTTCCGTGGACGCGGATTCGACTGCAGTGACTGCTATTTCTGGGGCCCAGCAAGTTTCCTATGATTATGGCGCGAACACAATTCAGGCATCAGCGGCCTCCATTCCTCAGTCATACGACACGCGGGTAATCGGCGGCGCTGGTTTTGGTGCGTACATCGTTAAACAGGGTGATACTGTATATTCATTGTCCCGTAAGCTGTGTACGGGAATTACGGAAATTCAGTCTCTTAATAATTTAGATGCTAGTTATGGTATCAATATTGGCGAGTCTTTGCAGCTCCCTTCGTCGAGATGTTAATTTAAAATGCGCTTTTGGCAATAAAGGCGTGCGCCCAGAGAGAATCTGCGCTATTCTTTCATTTAGTTCACGTCCGAACTAAATAATTTGTATGCGTAGCAATAAGGTTCTTTATGCGAAACCGATCAGCCAAAATTCTTGCCACTGTAGGCCCCGCCAGTTCCGCCCCAGAAACGCTAAGACTTTTAAATGAGGTCGGAGTTGATGCGTTTCGCCTTAATTTCTCTCACGGTTCCCATGATGACCACGCTCGATCTGTGGCAGCTATTCGCAAAATCGAAAAAGAGACTGGAAATGCGATTACAATCGTTGCGGACATGCAGGGACCAAAATTGCGGTGCGGCGAGTTTGAAAACGGACAAATCGAGTTACGATATGGAGAGATGGTTGAAATCATACACAGTGAAGAGAAAGGCTCTGATGGCCTAATATGTATGCCGCATTCTGAGCTTATGGATGCCATGGAACCCGGCCATACGCTGAAATTTGACGATGGAAAGCTGATGGTGACCATCACCGCCAATGATGGGAAGCGCATGCAGGCACGCGTGGATGTCCCCGGGATATTGAAAAACAAAAAAGGTATCAATGTCATAGGCGCGGTTCTGCCTATGTCCGCGATGACAGAAAAAGATCGCATTGATATGGCGTTCGCGCTGACCCAAGACGTTGACTACATTGCGTTGTCTTTTGTGCAAACGGCACAGGACGTCATCGATGCCCGAAAGATCATCGGGGATAAAGCTCATATCATTGTGAAAATCGAGAAACCCTCAGCTGTAGAGTTTCTTGATGCTATATTAGAAAATGCGGATGCAGCGATGGTGGCGCGTGGAGACTTGGGCGTGGAGCTACCGCTTGAGGATGTTCCCGTTGTCCAGCGCCAAATCATCCGAAAGGCCAGAGCGCTAGGAAAACCTGTCATTGTTGCAACTCATATGCTGGAGTCCATGATCGACGCTCCAACGCCTACGCGCGCTGAGGCTTCGGACGTTGCAACGGCTATTTACCAGGGCGCGGATGCTGTGATGCTTTCAGCGGAAACAGCAGTCGGCCGTCATCCCGCGACTGCAGTCGCTATCATGGATCGTATCATTGGCGCTGCAGAAGCGGATCCAGAATTTTTCAAATATTTCAAGCAGGTAGAGCTACCTTACGAAGCGACAGCTGAGGATGCGATATCGCAATCTGTTCGGGGCATTACTGAGACCTTAAACTGCAAAGCCGTTTTGGGCTATACACTAACAGGCTCAACAGTGCAGCGAATTTCCAGAGAGCGCCCACCCTGCCGCATAGTGTGCCTAACACCCCGCAAAAGTACAGCGAGCCGACTGGCTTTAAGTTGGGGTGTTATTCCGATCGTCATGAACGATCCGGTTAACTTCGACGACATGCTGGGCAGTATTCAAGACGTTGCCGTGAGCCGCGTAGGGCTGAAACCGGGAGATAAAGTCATGATCAGCGCAGGCATTCCGTTTGGCCGCCCGGGGACAACGAATACGTTAAAAATTGCGACGATAGATTAGCAACACGGGTGGCAAATAACCGTATTTGGGGCTTGCTATCATCAACTGAAACAACCATTTTGCGCTCATGACAGTCTTAATTGATATAAATAAGAAGCCCCGGCCGCGTCACCCTGAAAAAGCGAACCGCCCCGATACCGAGGTCCTGCGTAAGCCGTCATGGATTCGCGTGAAGGCTCCAACATCAAAAGGGTATGCTGAGACACGAAAGATTGTGAAGGACAAAGGTCTCGTCACTGTTTGTGAGGAGGCGGCTTGCCCTAACATCGGTGAGTGTTGGGAAAAATCTCACGCGACTTTTATGGTCCTCGGAGAAATTTGCACAAGAGCCTGTGCTTTCTGCAACGTATCCACTGGGCTTCCTCAAGATGTAGATGCTTATGAGCCAAAAAAAATCGCCGAGGCCGTAAAAGAAATGAAGCTCCAACATGTTGTGATAACATCCGTTGACCGAGATGACTTGGCCGATGGGGGAGCACAGCATTTCGTAAATGTTATTCAGGCCATAAGACAAGCGTCCCCTAAAACCACAATTGAAATTTTGACGCCTGACTTTTTGCGAAAAGAGGGCGCAACTGAAACAGTTATCGATGCAAAACCAGATGTATTTAATCATAACCTGGAGACCGTTCCGCGTTTATACCTCAAGATACGACCTGGAGCGCGGTACTATCATTCGCTGAGGTTACTAGAAAAGGTTAAAGAGCGAGATCCAAGCCAATTTACTAAATCTGGACTAATGGTTGGCCTCGGCGAGACCAAAGAAGAAGTTATGCAAGTTATGGATGATATGCGTTCAGCAGGCATAGATTTTCTAACGATTGGGCAATACCTCCAACCCACACGCAAGCATGTGGCCGTTGACCGGTTTGTCACGCCAGAAGAGTTCAAAGCATATGAAACGATTGCTAAAGCCAAAGGGTTTTTACTGGTCTCTGCCAGTCCTTTGACCCGCTCTTCTTACCACGCAGATAGCGACTTCGCTAAGCTCCAATCGGCGCGACAAGCGTTGCACACCTAATGCCTAGCACGAGTTTTACACGTCATATTGAACATGGCGCAGATGAGCTTTTGGAGATGGTCGCCAATGTTGAGGATTACCCGAAATTTATCAACTTAATATCAGCATTGCGTATCACGAAGCAAATTAGCGATACCGATTTTGAAGCCGAAGCGGTGGTAGCCTATAAGATGATACGTGAGAGCTTTAAATCTTATATCCAAATTGACAGAGAAAATAAGTTCATAAGAGTTAGCAAAGCCGAAAGAGGTGGGGCGGTCAAGACGCTAGAAAATACTTGGAAATTTCATGAGCTTTCCGATGGCACCACAGCGGTGGAATTCTTTGTAGATGTAAGCCTGAAAGCTTTTCCGCTTAATATTCTTATTAAAGACAAAATGGCACGCGCGAGCGAGGTCATCATGAATGCATTTGTCGCCAGAGCTGCGCAAGTCTGCAAACCGGTACAGACCGAGGGCATGGATTTGGCGGCGGAGTATGAGCGGCTTGGCTTGGTGGCCTGAGATGTCAGGCCTAGCGGCGATTTCCTCCGCAAACCCCGCTTGCATGTTTTTATCAATATGCCTATATAGCTGTTCGATTCAGGCTGCTGTTAGCGGCCCTTTTACATTTGGAGTGCCCTATGGCCCGCGTTACCGTTGAAGATTGCGTTGAAAAAGTTCCTAATCGTTTTGATTTAGTCCTTCTTGCCTCTCATCGTTCCCGTAATATTTCTGCAGGCGCAGAGCTAACTGTTGATCGTGATAATGACAAAACTCCTGTTGTTTCATTACGCGAACTTGCCGAAGAAACACTCGATCTCGGCGACTTGCGCGAGAGCTTAGTCTCAAACCTCCAGCGCGTCATTACTGATGACGACATGCCCGAAACTGAAGAGGAAGCACCAGTACTGGCACTTGAGCATGGTGAGACAGCGCCGCAAGCCGAAATGGATGAAAACGAATTGCTTCGCGCGCTCCAAAGCGACCGCGACAATGACAATTCCAGCCGTTTCTAGACTGGAACAAATTTCTTTCAAAAGGCCGTTTATGAACGGCCTTTTTTTATAGCCGCGGTGGATATTGCGCTTATACTGCATCTGTGAACAAAGCCGCCGATATCAAAACGCCTTTGCCAAAGAAGGGCCAGACATATCTTCGCCAATATGAATTGGTGGATATGGTACGCGCCTATGATCCTTCTGTCGACGAAGCGCTGCTAAATAAGGCCTATATTTTTTCCATCAAAGCGCATGGCGAGCAAATGCGCCATTCTGGTGATCCATATTACGCCCATCCAATTGAAGTGGCCGGAATATTAGCGGGTCTGCACTTGGATGTGGCGAGTATCTGCACGGCTCTATTGCACGACGTGCTGGAGGATACAGATGTTACTTTCGAAGAGCTAGCATCTGAGTTTACGCCCGAAATTGCGGGGCTAGTCCGGGGAGTTACTAAATTAGGCGAAGTCGAACTCTCAGCCAACGCATCCAGAGAGCGTGCTCAAGCAGAGAACTTCCAGAAATTTGTACTCGCTATGAGCAAAGACGTGCGCGTTTTACTTGTTAAGCTATGTGACCGCTTGCACAATATGAGAACCCTGCAATTCCACCCCAAAGCGGCTTCGCGAGAACGGATAGCACGGGAGACCATGGAAATTTACGCTCCTCTTGCGCGACGCGTAGGCGTGGACAGAATTTGCTCTGAACTTGAAGATCTATCTTTCCGGCACTTAAATCCGTCTGCATTTGAGAGCATCACAACGCGACTTGAGACCTGGCGTACTGACCAAAAGGTAGCCATATCTGAGATGTCGATAGCACTACGGGACTTAATGCAGAAGAAAAATCTGCAAGCGCGAATTTATGGGCGCGAAAAACGACCTTTCGCAATTTGGAGAAAATTGCAGCGACAAGGTATCAGTTTTGACGACGTAGCGGACATTTATGCATTTCGTATCATCGTTGAAGAACCCTCTGAGTGTTACGAGGCTCTGGGCCATTGCCACCAGGAATATCGCTGCGTTCCCGCCCGCTTTAGGGATTTCATCTCGGTTCCAAAGCCCAATGGCTATCAATCATTACAGACAACGATACTCTCTCCAGATAATCGGCGCGTCGAGCTGCAGATCCGGACGGAGCGAATGGAGGATGTAGCGGAACGCGGCGTCGCGGCACATTGGGCCTATAAAGACAATTCCTACGCCTACGACCCAGAAAGAGCTCGGGCGAGCGGCGGTGACCCGCTGCGCCGGATTCGACCGTTAGTGGAAATGATGGAACAAAGCGGTGATGCAGATGAATTTTTGGAACATGCCAAATTAGAGATGTTCACGGATCAAGTCTTTACCTTCACGCCAAAGGGAGACCTTATCGCATTGCCACGCGGAGCAACACCTCTCGATTTTGCCTATGCGGTACACACTAAGGTAGGCGACACCTGTATTGGCGCGGTAATTAATGGGCGTGAAGTACCGCTGCGTACACGGCTCAATAATGGTGATGTCGTCAAAATCATTCGCGGCGGGCAACCTGAAGCTCAGCCTGATTGGGAAAATATGGTTGCGACTGGCAAGGCTCGGTCCGCCTTGCGCCGCTTAACGCGAACTGGAGAAGCCGACGAGTTTAAGCGTATCGGACAAATGTTGGCGGATCACGCTTTTGCCCGTGAGGATAAAGACTTTAGCGAAAGTGCTCTGGCAGATGCGTTAAAGCGGCTGAACTTCGAGACGGTTGACCCTCTTTATGAAGCTTTAGGACGGGGTAAATTATCCATTCAAAATTTCATGAATGCGGTTTTTCCAGGTCGAGAGAGTACAAAAACACTGGATGAATTTGTCAACCGTGACGTTATTGATGACAATACTGCAAAACTCTATGTGAAGGGCGAGGGGTTGCGAGCGGGAGTATCCATGCATCTATCAGGGTGTTGTTCGCCAATTCCGGGGGACCGTATTGTGGGATACCAATCTGAGGGACGCGGTGTGGATATTCATGCCATAGATTGTGAAGTCCTGGCGGGTCTTGAGGACCACCAAGGCAGGTGGCTTGATCTGGGTTGGCGACGTGCAGCGGCCCAAACCGCGTCAACAGGGCGCGTCACGGCAACAGTTGAACATGTGCCCGGAGCTCTTGCGGATGTTACAAAAATTGTTGGAGAAGCTGGCGGCAACCTCACGAACATCAAGACCTTGAAACGAAGCCCATCTTTCTTTGATATGATTTTGGATATCGAGGTCTCCGATAATCGTCATCTTATACAAATTGTTGCGGCTCTGCGCACAAGTGCCTATGTGGTGTCCGCTAGACGGGCACGTGCTGAGTCCCCAAATGAAAATTGGATTTCCTAATGAATACAGATGAAGTTTTAGATGTTTTCCGCGAAGCCGGCGCTTTACTTGAAGGGCATTTCATATTGTCCTCAGGAAGGCGAAGCTCGGTGTTTCTACAGAAGGCTCTAATCTTTAAAAACCCTGTACTGACTTCCAAACTCTGTAAGGCTTTGGCAGAAAAGATCAAAACGACTCTGAACGTTCAGCCTGACATAATTGTCGCTCCCGCGATGGGAGGGGTTATTCCTGGCTATGAAACTGCACGGCACATGGGGTTGGAATCTCTGTTTGTTGAACGTGAAGGCGGTGAGTTTTGCCTGCGGCGTGGATTTACGCTGCAGCCAGGTCAGAAGGTATTGATGGTAGAAGACATCGTGACCACAGGCCTGTCTTCGAGGGAATGTATCGCCGCGATGAATAAAACAGGCGCTACCGTTATAGCTGGCGCGTGTATTTTTGATCGTTCGAATGGAACCGCTGATATTGGCGTTCCACTTGTAAGCTTAGCCTCACGTAAATTCCCTGATTATGATCCAGAAAATTTGCCCGTTGAATTGCAAAAAATTCCCGCGATTAAGCCAGGCAGCCGAGGTCTTAAATAATGAACAAGCCACTGCCTCGGCTCGGGGTCAATATTGACCACATCGCAACTGTGCGAAATGCGCGAGGCGGTAACCATCCAGATCCAGTTGCAGGCGCTTGGGCAGCGATTCAGGCAGGCGCTGACGGGATAACAGCTCACCTTCGCGAGGATCGTCGCCACATGCGAGATGATGATATGGAACGGTTGCAGTTATTGTGTGAAAGCGAGAACATTCCATTGAACATGGAAATGGCTGCAACAGATGAAATGCGCGATATCGCTTTGCAGCTCAAACCCAAAGCGGTCTGCATTGTTCCTGAGCGGCGTGAAGAGCGAACAACTGAAGGTGGCCTCGATGTTTCCGGGCAGCATAATCGACTGGTCCCTATAATTTCAGCGCTAACTGATAATGGATCTCGAGTGTCGTTATTCATTGAGGCCGTGGAACACCAAATCAAAGCCGCTGCGCGGACAGACGCTAAGGTAGTTGAATTTCATACGGGAGCATATGCTCACGCACTTGATGAAGGGGAGCAAGAAAAAGCGAACGAAATTTTGAAGGCCCTTCAAAAGGGCGCCACCCTTGCTAGGTCTCTGGGGCTTGAAGTGCATTTTGGTCATGGACTTACTTTTGACAATGTTGGAGCTATTGCAGCCATTCCAGAAGGAATGGAACTTAATATTGGGCATTTCATCATAGGTGAAGCCATTTTTATGGGCCTAGAGCCAGCGATAAAAGAGATGCATCGCCGCGCAACACAGGCTAGATACGGCTAATGATTTTAGGCATCGGTACAGATATTTGCGACATTAGCCGCATTGAGAAGTCTTTGGATAAGTATGGGCAGCGTTTTCTCGACAAAACATTCACGCCCCATGAGCAGGACTATTGTGAAAGCAAATCAGGCAGAGCGTCTTATTATGCCAAACGCTTTGCAGCAAAAGAAGCTGTTGCTAAAGCGCTCGCCACGTCATCCTCGGGCGCTTTGTCCTGGCAAGATGTCGAAGTGAAAAATGACCCTTCAGGTCGCCCAAATGCAATCTTACATCGCGGGGCGAGGGATCGCCTAAATGCGAAAACGCCCGCGGGTTACAAAGCTCATATACATCTTACTTTGTCAGATGATCATCCATATGCAGTGGCTTATGCCATTATTGAGGCGCGGAAAGGGTAGGCATGGCGAAAAAGAAGAAATCTAAAGAGAGAGAAAGTAGCAGCCCAATCTTAGAAACGATTAGCACAATCGCCTGGGCATTGGGTATTGCTATTGTCTTGCGAACTTTTCTTTTTCAACCCTTTCACATTCCATCTGGCTCAATGTTGCCTGGCCTTATGAAGGGTGATTACATCATCACTACTAAGTACTCTTTGGGTTACGGTAAATATGCAGCAGCGCCTTTTCCATTCCCCGTTAAAAAAGGTCGCTTATTCGAACGTCAACCGGAACGTGGAGATGTCATCGTTTTCCGGCCCGAAGGTGACGATAAAAACTTTATTAAGCGCCTTGTAGGACTTCCGGGAGATCAGATGCAGGTGACCGATGGAAAGCTATACATCAACGGCGAAACAGTGGTCAGTGAGATTGTCGGTGAGGAGACCTACGTAAATCAATATGGTGATGACGCTATCGCGGAGGCTTGGCGCGAGACGTTCGAGAATGGAAATACACATTTAGTTTACGATGCCCAGAAAAATAGCCAGCTAGACAATACGTCTGTCTTTACTGTTCCTTCGGGTCACTACTTCATGATGGGAGACAACCGCGATAACTCATTTGATAGCCGTGTTTCGGTATTGAAGGGAGGAGCAGGATTTGTTCCAACTGAAAACCTGATGGGTAAAGCTGAATTTGTTCTCCTTTCCGTCGACACTGACTTTGTTCTTTTTAAGCCTTGGACGTGGGCGAATATGCGCAGCAACCGCTTTTTCAAGGGCATCAAATGAAGCCTGAATATCGCAGATTAGAAATGCTCGAAAGGAGCATAGGTTATTATTTCAAAGACAAAGACTTAGCGATGCGAGCGCTAACACATAGTTCTTATGGAGATGGACGGCGTAAGACACCAGATTACGAGCGGCTCGAATTTTTGGGTGATCGCGTATTGGGACTTATGACAGCTGAGAAGCTCTTTTTTATGAGCACTGAAAAAGAGGGCACCCTGGCTCGCCGCTTAAACGCATTGGTTCGCAAAGAAACCTGTGCTCGCATATCGCGCCGACTAGGGATTGGTGAAGCGTTGTTGATTTCTCCGTCAGAGGAGAAGCAGGGGGGGCGCGAGAAGACTTCAATCTTAGGCGATGCTTGCGAGTCTATTCTTGGTGCAATTTATCTTGATGGTGGCTTTGCAGCGGCTCAGGAATTTTTTGATACCCATTGGCAAGAAGATATAGATGCCGTGACGAATAAATCTATGAAAGACCCAAAAACGGCTCTGCAAGAAAAAGCTTCAATAGCCAGTAAGGCCCTACCAGTTTACACAGTTCTTGAACGATCTGGGCCAGACCATAAACCACTATTTGTAATACAGGTTGAAGTCGACGGTATTGGCAGCGCAAAGGGTACCGGAAAATCAAAAAAGGATGCGGAGAGATATGCCGCGATTCATCTATTAGAAGATTGGCCCTCATGAACACACAGCCAAAAACACGAGCAGGGTTTGTCGCAGTCATTGGTGCGCCCAATGCTGGGAAATCAACGCTCACTAATGCTTTGGTAGGAGAGAAAGTCTCCATCGTGACCCACAAGGTTCAAACCACACGCTTTCAGGTGCGCGGAATTGCTATGCTCGAAGCCGGCGAGGGCGTAGAGGCACAGGTTGTACTTGTGGATACTCCAGGCATTTTTGCGCCCAAAGAAAAAGATCGATTAGCTAAGTCCATGGTTCATGCAGCGTGGACAGGGGTGAACGACTCCGAAGCCATTGTGCATGTCGTAGACGCACCCGCACATCATCGCCAAAAAAGTGGAGAGGGGACGGCCCAAGACCGCCTATCTGTCGATGACACACAGCGCGTTTGTCAGGGCCTAAAGAAACGGGAACGCGGGAAGGTTTTCCTTGCCTTAAACAAAATTGACGAAATACCGCACGACCTTTTGCTCGCACAAATTGCTGAATTTAATGCACTTGGCATTTATGAAGAGATTTTCATTATTTCAGCGCTCAACATGGACGGCGTTGATAGGTTGGCACAAACTCTTGCCAAGGCCATGCCTGAGGGACCGTTCCTCTATCCCGCAGACCAGGCCGCTGACATCCCGTCCAGGCTCATGGCAGCTGAGATTACGCGTGAGAAGATATTCCTGCGTCTTCATGATGAGCTTCCCTATGCCTCCACAGTCGAGACAGAAAAATGGAAACAGCAAAAAAATGGCGATATTCGCATTGATCAGGTGATATATGTGCGGCGAGATAGTCAAAAACCAATAGTCTTGGGTAAGGGGGGTAAGACTATTAAGGATATAGGTGCAGCGGCCCGGCGGGACATGCAAGATTGGTTGGGCCGGAAAGTGCATCTGTTTCTTTTCGTAAAAGTTCGGGATAACTGGCAAAATGACAAAGCCCGCTATGCTGAGAGCGGCTTAGAGTTCGACGTATAAATGGATTGGAGCTCAGAAGGTTACATTCTTTCCGTGAGGAAACATGGCGAAACCTCTGCAATCATTGATGTTTTTACTCCAGATCACGGACGCCACTTAGGGCTTGTGCGCGGAGGTGTAAGCCGAAAATCTCGTCCAACCTTGCAGCCGGGCAATAAGGTAAAGGTAGATTGGCGTGGACGCCTCTCTGAGCATTTGGGTAGCTTTACCATCGAGCCAATATCAGCGCGAGCCGCTGAAATCATGGAAGATCGTTTATCGCTAGCGGGACTAAACGCTATTTGTGCTATCGCACGAGAATGCCTGCCTGAACGTGAGGCTCATCCAGATGTTTACCAAGCATTTGAAGTACTCATCGCTAACCTTCATGATCCAGATATCTGGCCCGCTCTATATGTTCGCTGGGAGGCAGGGCTGTTGACCGCGATGGGCTACGGTATGGATCTACAAAGTTGCGCCGCTACGGGTGCTAATGATAATCTCACCCATGTTTCTCCGAGGTCTGGCCGTGCTGTGAGTGCCAGTGCGGCTGAGCCCTATAAAGACAAGTTATTGAAACTGCCATTGTTCCTTCTTGGACAGCCCTTTGTGACACCAGAAGACATCCAAGCCGGGATGAGGCTTACAGGATACTTTCTTGAAACGCGCGTGCAATGGGGCGTAAACAAAACGCTGCCCGATGCACGCGCGAGAATGCTAGATCGCTTGGCCGCTGAAGGATTTAGTCGCTAACGGTATTTATGCAGGCGTGTGTCGTCCGAAGTTGGATTATATCGATCTCGTAACGCAGTTTGACGAGAGGTGAGGCTCTGGCGACGTCCTTCGATAAGCATATTCGTTGGCGCGGAGGTAACGTTAAGTGGGTCTCCATCCCACACAACTAGCGTCGCGTTCGCTCCTTCAGATATCGATCCGCCAGGTAAGCCAAACCACTTAGCAGGAGTTGCTGTAATAGCTGCAAAGGCTTTGTCCCATGAAAGACCATTTCCGACGGCATTCCCCGCATGTTGAGCCAGCGTAGCAGGCCTTTGAATACCAAGCGCTGAAGCGTTTGTGATGACATATTCTACGCCCGCTTCATCAAGTAAAACAATGTTATCCAATCTGGCTTCAACGGAGTCGAAGCTAGTCGGTAGGTTATCATGCGGGTCAATCATAACTTTAATTTTGGCAGCCGCGAGTTCATCAGCAATTTTCCACGCTTCGGCAGCGCCGAGAATGATAATGTCTAAGCTACCATATTCGTTCTTGAGCTTGATAATATTCAGTAGATCTTGTGCGCGATTAGCGGAAATCATCAATGGCATTTGCCCCCGGGCCGCTTTGAATAGGGCGCTGGCATCTTGACGGTTCAATGCATCTCCATCCTCGGGCCCATCATAACGAGTTGGATAGGCACCAGCATCATCTAACGCTGCGCGAAGCTGCTGTAGCGCAGCGGCGCGAGATCCACCAGCACGCCGTGTTCCGTTTTCACCCAGCTGAACAAATACAAAGGCAGCGGGTTTCTCCACAGAATTGTAACGTCCACTAAGGTTCACCACGGCGCCTGTTCCGCCGAAGATACTATCCCCAGCAGCACTCGGCGAAATCACCGCATGCGTAACACCCATGCGTCGCGTGTTCGCCACAAAGACAGACTTAGGGTTATAGCTGTCACTAGCCAACTCGCTGACGGAGGTAATTGATTTCTCAGAACTGGTGTCATTGGTGACATCTTCTCCACCTATATCCATCAGGCCAAGACGAGAGAAGGGCGCAATTAGGCCCGGCGTGACCCATCGCCCATCCGCAGCAATTATTTCTACATTGGATGGTGCCGCTAAATCTGATCCGATTTCAGCGACTTTCCCATTGCGAATGATAAGGTCGGTCTTTTCAATTGTACCTTGAGATGTATTTGTAACAAGCTTGGCATCAGAAATGAAGTAATTCTGAGCCCATGTCGTGGTTGAGAATGTCGAAAGAAGCAGACCGCCAAGAAGTGATTTTGTAAATGTCATGTTTTTACTCCCCATATCCCAAGCGGAAGTCGCTCTTTGGTTTTAGGCCGTTTTCTTTGTCGAACATCAGCGCGCCATCGAGGAAAACTTTTTCAGGGCGGGCATAGGTAGTGAAAGGGTCAGCGGACCAGATAACGATATCCGCGCGTTTGCCAACCTCAAGCGTGCCCGTTTCGTCCGAAATTCCAAGGGCTTTGGCAGGATTGGTACTGAGCCACTTCCAAGCTTCAGCCTTGGGAATATTAAGTCCAGCTCTGTTGCCATGCGCCCATGTTTTTGCAACTTCTTGATTCAAACGCTGAATGCCTTTTTCGTCATCGGAATGAATCATGGCGCATGCACCTGCGGCATGAACGAAAGGTACATTCTCTAATATGCCGTCATATGATTCCATTTTGAACCCGTACCAATCTGCCCACATTGCTGAGCATGTATCGCTTTCCTTTAAGATATCTGCGATTTTATAGGACTCCACCGCATGGTGAAAAGTCGTGACTTTGTAATCAAACTCTTTGGCGATATCTAAAATTTGCACCATTTCATCAGCGCGGTAGCAGTGCATTTGCACTAAGATTTTTCCATCCAAAACGTCTGCTAATGTTTCTAATTGTAGGTCGCGACTGAAGTCCTCACCTCCCTTGTCCCGCTTTTTCTTGTAGGCTTGCGCCTTAATCCAATTTTTTCGGTATCCCGCCACATTACCCATCCGTGAGCCGGGGCCACCTTTGTTGCCATAAACGCGTTTTGGGTTTTCGCCGCAGGCCATTTTGAGCGTATAAGGAGCATCTGGGAACTTCATAGCTTGAACGGTTCGTGCTGGAATGTTCCGAAGTGTAACGCCGCGCCCCCCGAATAGGTTCGCTGAGCCAGGCAGAATGTGCAGAGTTGTTACCCCGCCTTGTAGGGCTTCATCAAAACCCGGATCTTGTGGCCATACGCCGTGTTCCGCGTAAACCTCGGAGGTGATCGGGGACGTTACTTCATTTCCATCTCCGTGGGCGTGAACCGAGGGAGTTGGATAATTGCCGAGATGAGAGTGAATGTCGATGATACCTGGCGTTACATATTTTCCGCCAGCGTCAATAGTCAGGCTGGCTTCACCTTTCACCTCGGTGCCAATCGCTGAAATCCTACCATCGGCTATGAGGACTGAACCGCTCTCAAGTTCTTGACCTGTTCCATCAATAATTCGAGCGTTAGTGATAAGTGTCGTTTCGGATGGTTGAGGTGCATAAGTACTAGCAAAAGCAGGTGCTTTATCAGCCTTTCCCTCGTTTTTAGTTTCAGTTTTATCTCCGCATGCCGCAAGCAGTGCCAGAGATGTTGTACCCAATAGGGTCATGCGTAATATTTTTATCATGTGGGTAAATAATCATGCTTCTCTGTTCGGCGCAATATTAAAGCTAACATCTAAGTCCAAGGCCTCTTTCAAAAGGGCGTGGTATTCTATTCGCGGTATTTCTACCGCTCCCATTGTGCGGAGATGATCGGTTATGAATTGGGTGTCCAGAAGCTGATAACCAGCAGTATTTAGTCTTTCCACTAAATATACGAGCGCGACTTTACTAGCATTGGTTCTTCGTGAAAACATACTTTCGCCAAAAAAGGCGCCGCCAATACAGACACCATATAGACCGCCCACCAATTCTCGGTTTTCCCAAATTTCGACACTGTGGGCATGACCCATTGAGTGGAGACGACCATACAGATATTCGATACCGCCGTTAATCCATGTGTTTTCACGATCTGGAGCGGTTTCCGCGCATTTGGAAATGACCTCGCTAAAAGCCACGTCAAATGTGACTGTAAAGGGCATTTTCTTCATGAACTTTCGGAGCGAGCGAGAGATGTGGAGGCCATCGAGTGGTATTATCCCGCGTTCATCAGGGTCGAGCAGAAAAACACGTGGGTCATCTCGACTATCCGCCATCGGAAATACACCGCGCCGGTAACAATCCAGTAGTTCATGAGGTCCGAAATGCTTCATTTTGATTTGAGTTGAGCTTTCAACTTTGCAGGAGCCTCAGCATAGAGAAAGCCGAATGAGACTGCGCCGTCTTTCCCTGTGGTATGATGATGCATTCGATGAGCGAGAACAAGACGGTGGAGATATCCGCTCTTGGGCGCATAATTAAAGGGCCAACGCTGATGAACCAAACCGTCATGTACAAAACCATAGAGTACGCCATAAATCGTGAACCCCAACGCCACATACCATAGCGGCGTCCACCAGAGCGAACCTGAAATAAATAGAGCGGCGGCAATAACGCTAAAGCAAACCGCATAAAGGTCGTTAGTCTCAAAATAACCCTCAGTGCGAATATGATGGCTTTCATGCCAGGCCCATCCAGGCCCATGCATGAAGTGTTTGTGGAAATAGAGCGCAAACACCTCCATGCCAACCACGCTAGCCATTACTATGAGAATGTTTCCAATCATGCGCTGAACTTTCGAAGCGGTAACCTCCACCAGGGTTCGTTGGGATAGAGGTGATGTTCATGATGGTAGCCAAAATGGAAGCAGGTCAGAAGAGACAACCAACGAGGGTAGTCATTTGTTCGCGCATTATGTTGGTCTGGGAATTCATCACTATGCCGATGGGTAAGATAGGTGCCGAAATAAAATAGCTGGACTGATGATAAAATAGCTGGAACGGCCCACATCACAATAGTATTCAGATATGCCGCGCCAAAAATGAAAATATAGGCGAGGGTGAAGCCAACCAATATCACGAATTGTTTGGCGCCGAAATACTCCTTGAAGAATTTGATGTACCAAGGCCAGAATGAATGAGGATCGTCAGCGTTGAAATCGGGGTCATCTACCGTGCCCGGATGGTCATGATGAGCATGGTGGGCCGTGCGCATATACGTCCAGTCGAAGCCTGCATAAACAAACATGATAATTTTTCCAATAAGGGCATTTGCCTTTTCGTTTCCAGGAACAAGAGACCCGTGCATCGTATCATGAGCCACTATAAACATACCGGCGTAAAGCCAACATTGAAGAGCGATTAGTCCTATGGTTTGCCACATTGGAGCGCTGAGTGAATGAAAGAAAACGCTATAAATATGCACAATCGACCAACCACCAACGACAAGAGCTGCATATAGTAGTCCGGTCGCTGTACTTGGTTTTGATATCGCCTGGGTCATTATACTCTCATCATGCGGTGAGAAATATAGGCCGCCAAAAGAAGCAGCAAAGCAGCACCGCCAAATAATATTCCCCAAACGTGTAGCAGGTCATAGACTGATTGTCCCCGCGCTAAAATGCCGTAGAAGGCCTCAATACTCCAGTGGTTCGGGGTGAAGCGGCCAAGATATTGAAGCCAATCGGGCATCATAAATCGAGGGACCATCGAGCCTCCAATGGCCGAAAAGAGGAGAACGACGAATGTCGAAACCGTATTCATCTGAGCCGAACTTCCCGAAAGACTCGCTACGAACAATGCGATGGCTGATGCAAGAGCGGCCGAGCCAGTACAGGCGAGGACAAGGGAAGGAAGGTGCTCGACTATCGGTACGCTAAACGCAAAGTATCCCACTGCAACGATTATTGCTGCCTGGATCGTTCCTATCACATTGAGAAACAGAAACTTTCCGGACAGCATAGCCATGGCGCCTGCGGGCCCTACGAGAAGGCGGTCTGAGATCCCGCTTTTTCTTTCATCCAGAGATATAGCCGCGCCTTGCATGGCGGAAAAAAGCAAGAAGAGGATAGCAGTAGCGCCGATATAATATGTCACCGATTGATCAGTGACATTTGCATCTGTGTTTTTAGGCAGTGCTGAAACTTGAGCAAACATCTCAGGCGTGGCCTGATTGGAGGCTTCCGCCATGATCTGTCTAAGCTGTCCCATTAACACGGTTGCCGCCACCTCTCGGCTTGGATCCTTGATAATGATTATGGGCTGAGTTTCAGGTCTTGCGATGTCGCCTTGTATAACAAAGCCGACATCATCCTGACCGAGGCGTACACGCTCTTTTATTGTCTCCTCTGACCAATCCTCATGAGTTGTTAGCGTGAAGTCGGCTTTAGCCGAAACACCTTTCGCAAAGGCGACGCTTGATGGTGCATCGGTCAAGAGGACCATTGAAACGCGCAAATCCAGTGACCCGCCCGAGGCGTTTGAAAAGATGGCTGCGAAAATGGCAAAGATAAAGCCCGGTAACACAAAGGCCAGCACCAAGGCTCCTTTGTCACGCCAAAGCCTAAGCCACATAATTTTAAACACCGCCGAAATCATTAGCACGATCCCGTTTGCTCGATGCGGTGCATTAGCGAAGTTAAGCCTGGCCTGCGGACACTGATTTCTCGAACCAATGCATTACCATTACGTAGAGCTGTCATGAAGGCAGAGACAAAAGAAACTTCGCTAGCTTGCGTCATAGCTGTCCAGATGGTGGGAAGCTCTCCTTGTTGAAACTCAAATGGGCGCATTGCATCCAACGCCTCTTGCGTTGGGGGTACAGCGTACCGGACCATCACTTCGCGCATCCCAGAAAAACTACGGCTTAGAATACGGGAGGGTGTATCATAAGCAAGTTTCTCGCCTTTGCATAAAATCAAGACTTTGTCGCAAAGCGCCTCTGCTTGATCAAGTTCATGCGTCACAAGCAAAACCGCCATGCCGCTTTGGGCAAGGGACCTCGCTAGGCGATGCACGGTGTCTCGCGCGGGTATGTCGACCCCAGCTGTTGGTTCGTCAAATATAATAACTTTGGGCCTGTGCATTATGGCTGCAGCAACATTTATACGCCGTTTCATACCCCCTGATAGAGCGCTAACGGGTACGTCCGCCTTGTCGGTCATATCTACCGATTCTAAGGCCTTCTCGATGGCTGTAACTCGGTCTTCGCGTGATAGTCCCATTACCTTGGCAAAGGCAGAAAGGTTCTCGCGCCCACTCATGTGGCCATAAAGTCCTATATCTTGGGGAACCAAACCCAAAAGCTTTTGTCGGTTATGTCCTCGCTTTAATCGAGTGTCGCCAATTTGCACATATCCATCGTAATTAACACGTCCGCATAGTGCCTTGATAAAGCTCGTTTTTCCAGCACCATTCGGGCCAATTATTCCAACAAGTTCGCTAGGAGCTATTTCGAGCTCAAGGCCCTTTAGGGCGTGATAGTCGCCGTAATGAACAGATAAATCTGAAACGCGCAGCGCGGCCGTCATGATTTCAAGAATGAAAATTGTGCATCTAGTACCGCATTAAGAGTATCTATATTAGATAACTCCGCGCGTCCTAGCGCATCTTTGGCGCTTTCAATATAGCCTGATAAACGATCCATAGCGGCTTTAGAGCCAGCCAAAGCTAGAATTGTCGCTTTACCCACATCTCGTCCTACAGATTTTTCAGCCTGAGCATCACTCATCACAGTATCTTTGACGTCATCCATTAGCTGAAAAGCCAGCCCGAGGTGATAAGAAAAGTCTTTCAAGGCGGCACGTTGAGCAGCATTTGAACTTGCTAAAACGGCCGCACCCTCAACGCTAAAGTCAAATAACGCCCCCGTTTTTAGTGTATTCAGACGCTCTATCTCGGCAATGCTGGCATTGGGGTCGCTATTCGCAAGATCAGCCATTTGTCCGGCAATCAAACCTTTTGAACCGACTGCATAAGATAGCAGATCGACTAGTTCTATTCTTTTTTCCGCCGCAACATGTTTCAACCGCGAGAGAATGCCGAAAGCACGATTAAGGAGCGCAGTCGCCGTTAAAATAGCAGTGCTTTCATCGAACGCGATATGTGTCGTTGGTTGATTCCGGCGTAACTCCGCATCATCCATGCAAGGCAGGTCGTCCAAAATAAGCGATGCCGCATGGACCATCTCGGCAACACAGCCAACATCAATAGCTGCTTCCCCATCAAAACCCGCCCCTTTAGCTACGAAGATACATAAAAGAGGTCTAAAACGTTTTCCGGGGGAAAGTAGGGCGTGACGCTGGGCTTCATGCAATCGAGCAGGCCAAGTTTGAGCCGTTGGGACGATTGTAGCCAAGCGCCCTTCGATGGCCCCACGGGCTCCTGCTATGCGTTCCTGCAATGATTTATCCATTGCAACAGGCTGTAAACTCTCAATCGTCATATCTTAGTTTTGGCACAGCCAATGAGTCGAGGAAAGGGGAAGCTGACTAACTTTCCAAGCGCTTAACGTTTACGAGCTTCAAAAGCTCTGCCGCGGCCTTAGCATCGCAAAGTGCACGGTGATGGCTTGTTAAGTCGATCTCAAAATTACGACAAAGGTTTTTCAGGCTATATGACCGATAGCCGGGGTAGAGCTTTCTCATCGAAGCACAGGTGCAGATTTTGGGGTGACGAAAGCGGCGATCCAACCGACGAAATTCCGAAGCAACAAATCCATAATCGAAGTTCACATTATGAGCAGCGAAAATTGCATCACCCATAAACCCTGCAAAACTATCTGCTACCTCATGAAAAAGAGGAGCCGTACTAACCATTTCCTGGGTAATACCAGTTAAGCGCGTAATATTGGCAGGGATAGATCTCTCCGGATTTATCAAGCTTTGCCATTCGTCAATTATCTCACCAGCTCGTAGCTTCACTGCGCCAATCTCAGTAATTCGATGCAGACCAGCACGACCACCAGTGGTCTCGACATCAACCACGACGTAAACCTGGTTAGGGTCGACTACCCAGTTTATGCGAGCAATATCTGCTTTAAAACCAGCCGCTCGAAGTTGCTGAATGCGGCTTAGTTGATTTCGGCGAATAACGTCACCCTCAGCTTTGATTTCGATAAAACTTAAGACATCATTGTTCACACACATTAAGTCGGGAAATCCGTCTTTCATATGTGTGTAAGTTTGAGCCATGGCTCTCAATATTTGAATGACCGCTTCTGGTGGGGCCTTCATTAAGAGAACTTTTATTTTCTCAACCGTGCCACCGTTCCAGCGAAATATACCGTTAGGTTTGTTATGATGACGGCTAATCGTTTTCAAAAGAGCTACAAAAGCGCCCTGTGGTTGTTCCAACGTTTCAAGCCGAGCCTCAACTTTATCCTTCAAAACGGTGTAGAACTCATGAGACTTCAGAATTAGAGGCATTCGTTCAAAGCTATTGTAAATTCCTACAGCCTTTTCTCCATATAGCTCTTCCCAAAACAGCAATCCAAAGAGCATTCGCCACACTGCGTTTTCTGTCCTGTAAACGGTTAAGCCTAAGCTTTCATAATATCGTTTGGCGGCCGCCTCCGGTTGATTTCGATAGGCCTCATCAAGCTTAATGGTTTGACTGGCGCGTAAAAGGTCAGTGACAAGACTCGTGCGTTTTTTCTTATACTTGCGGGCATAAAAATCTCGGGCGAAGTTATGCTCTCCATCACTGACAGGGTTCTCTATGAGCTTAAGTAATCTTTGCTCTACCCATGTCTTGTCTCCTTGACTGTAACGCAATCGAATAACGCGTTCGTTACACAGCGCCGTATCACTCCGCTGATAAAGTGAAAGGGCAGTCTCTACATCACCTAAGCGTTCAGAGAGCCCGCCGAGCTTTTGTATAAGTTTATCCCGAGAATGAGAACTAACCGCGCAGAGGGGAGAAGGCCATTTTTCAATTGAATCTATGGCTTCTACGACATCAGCATCTGTGCCGTCTTTAAACTGATGTAACGCTTTTGCGTAAAAATAAGCGACTTGGGCCTCCTCAGTTGTATCAAAGCGTGCTCCATAATTGACCTTGAAGTCTGGCGTTTTCACTAGCCCTAAATCACGTAGCGTAAAATTTTGAAGGCTTGTCTCAATTTTTCCAAAGTATAAAAATAAGCAAAATTGTAATGCATCTTTGCGTGATTGAACAATGAAGTCAGCGTCGATCAACCCCTCAGTAAACGGAATATGAGCAAGGGTCGTTTCTATCAACGCTCCCTTTTTCCAAGAGCGCCTATAAGCACTAGCGCAAAGATGACGCCTCATAAAAGAAATGAGGTCTACTTTGGATAAACTCGCAAGATAAGCGGCATAATCCTCCTGTTGAACACATGAGGTAAAATTCAGTCTCTCCAAAATTTCTACTTGCTTGGGCAAATATGGTATCTCTACGTAAGAGAGTTTATTGAGGTGAAAAACGTAACCTTTGCGTCCCGCAATTCTAGCGTAAAGGCATTGTGCAGGCACAGGCAAAGCAAAATAGTCTTCGATAAATTCTCGATGCTCATCTAGCAGCACAGCATCATATCGCTCGGCAACAAAGCTCAACATTTCGCAAAAATTACTATGGTAATAAAGTTGTGGTAGGTCGCGGACAATTCGTTTTCTGGAATGAGCTCTCAAAAGAAATCCTCCGCATCAGGGACACGGCCAAAGGCAATTTTTGCTCCTGCATACCCGCCGGGTATTTCAGGTCTTGGCCCCAGATGTATGATTGCTTTTTTCTCTTTTCGGTTAAATCCATCCATAACATCGGTAAGCGTGTTCCACTTGCGCGTATCATGAGTTTCAAACAAATCGCGATTGCGTTCTGCGGGCAGGGCAATCTGATGTAACATCACATAAACTCCAGCGAGGTTTTGCGGCCGCATCTCAGCGATACCCCGCTCATAAAGTTCGTGCATGTACTTTAAAAAGCTCCGATCATCGCGGCATGGTGCAAACTGCAGATCACCTGACCAACGCGTCTTGTTTTGAGCTCGCAATGATACAGATATAGCCGCGGCGGTATAGTTCTCGCGTCGCAGTCGGTTGGCGGCTTTTACAGTCAAGAGCCGAAGGCAGTCTATTGCCCGCTTAGGGTCTTTAAATTCGCCTGAAAGCACCCGGCTATGACCAAACATCCTCCGAGTAGTAGTGGGGCGTTCAATCTTGTGTCCATGAAGCTGCGCCCACATCCGCTCACCTTCAACGCTCCCCCATATAGCCCGAGCGTGCTTTGACGAAATGTTCCAAAAATCTTGAACGGATAAAACGCCTGCTGCGTTAAGACGCTTTTCCATGCCGCTTGATATGCCAGGTAAGTCTGACAAACTAAGTTTTAGTAGCCGGCCTGGTAAATCTTCGGCATGCAGTAAAACAAATCCATTAGGCTTTTCGAGTTCTGCAGCAACTTTGCCTAAAAATTGGTTGGGAGCCAGGCCTATGGATGGAGTTATGAATTCACCTATATTGCGCCGCAATCCATTTTGTACTGCTCGCGCAATTTCTACGGCTTTCTCTCTTTCGCGCCCAATAAGCTCACACTCCATTTCATCTATGGACCAGACTCTCTTAACTGGAACATGTTTGTTCACTTCAGCGATGATTTTATTATGAATTCCAACATAAACATCGGGGCGTGCAACGCGTATAACGATATCTGGGCAGAGTTTGCGTGCTTCTGAAACTCGCATCCCGCGCGAAATTCCAGCCCGTTTTGCCACATAACACCGCGTAATGAGAGCTGTATGTGCTGAGTCTAACGCCACAACACCAACAGGCATGGCTCTTATCGATGGTTCAATTTGTTTTTCTACATTCGCAAAAAACGCATCAAAGTCGATATATATCGAATTTATGGATTTTGAGAGGGGCATGTTACTTCTTTTTGAGTAGAACATAATAAGAACATGTGTCTTTGTCTAGCGTTATATAACTGCCTAAAACCTCTCTTTGGGAAGGTGTTATCCCCAACTAAAATATTAGGTTTTTATCTCGAGTTGAGGAAAATATTCCTAAGCCACTTGACTCTTTTTCAAAGATAAGAACAAATGCAGAACATTATGATGCAGTCAATTTTGAGTAAGGAGCCAATCCGGCTCACAGATGGTCTATTCTTACAACGTAAACGCATACATGAAGTCACAGGGAGCGCGAGCGATAGTTTCGCTGTGACAATCGCCGCAAAGACTACGGGGCCAATCGTTTGGATAGGAAGAGATCGAGACGTAAACACGCTCACGCCAACAGCAATTAAAAGCTTTGTAGATCCAACCCGTATTGTCTTGACCGAAGGAATGAACCGAAAAGAAGTATTATGGGCAGCGGAGCAAGCTCTAAGATCTAAGGGCGCCGCACTAACAATATTACAGCTTTCGCTAGGTCCTGACTTGAAAGAAAGTCGCCGTCTACAACTTGCTGCCGAGCAAGGACGAGGAGTGGGCCTCATCTTAATTGATAAATGCGCGCAAAATTCTGCAGCGCAAACACGTTGGGCATGTAGTCCAGTGTTTTCAACTGACCACATCGCCAATGATCAACACTTCTCAAGACAGTGGCTGTGGGAAATCACCAAGAATAAATCAGGTCCTGTGGGTCGCTATATCGTTAAGTGGAAGGGAGGAATAAATGAGACGTATAATGTCGATATGGTTTCCACAACTGCCGCTTGACCGCCACGCCCGGTTAGGGGACCCGCGTCTTACTGGCAGCTTTGCAATTATTACTGAAAATAAAAATGCTTTGCGCCTGACACATATGACAGCTCACGCCAGAGAAGCCGGCCTTCGTGAAAATATGTCTGTGGCTGATGCTCGTGCTATTTGTCCTGAGCTTTTGACAGAAATGAAAGACACCGCTCGCGAAGATATGCTTTTAAGAGCCTTGAGGCGATGGGCGGATAAACTTTCGCCGTGGATAGCAACGGATAACCCAGACGGCTTAATATTAGATATCACAGGCTGCTCCCATCTCTTTGGCGGTGAGGCTGAGATGGCCCAATATGCTCTAGATAAGTTGGAGCATATGCAGATTTCAGCAAAAATTGGCGTAGCTGATACAAAAGGCGCAGCGCAAGCTCTGGCGCGCCACACACCACAACAGGTCTCCATATCTAAACAAGGGAACATCAAAGAGGATATAGAGCAGCTTCCTGTCGAGGCTTTGAGAATATCTACAATCATCACACATGACTTACGTCGCGTTGGATTTAAGAACATTGGTCAAATTTATGCTATTCGCCATGCAGAACTTGCAAGACGTTTTGGGCTGGACCTTGTGCAAGCTTTATCAAAAACACTTGGCCAAACTCCAGACCCCGTTTCGCCCATGGCGTCAGACCCTATCTTTGCGGCGCGTATGAGCTTACCTGAACCTATAGGACACAAATCAGACTTGGCTGATGTCTTGGACCGTTTAGTGAAGTCGGTTTGTGGACGATTAGAAAAGGCGAGATTGGGCGCGCGGCAATTTCATTTAACAGTTAGATGCGTGGATACGGGCGACCATGTTATATCAGTTGGTTTTGCGCGCCCGTGTTTTGATGACGGCAAAGTTATACGGCAATTTGAACGACCTTTAAATGAGTTGAAAGTAAAATATGGCGCAGATTGGTTTCGGCTTACAGCTGATACACTTGAACATATTCGAGAGCGGCAACGCATCATTGGAGGAGAAGAACAAGATGCCATAGAGGACTTAGCACAAGTTATCACGACACTTGGTAATCGTTTAGGATTTGATCGCGTGCGGCGTTTCATTCCCCAAGAGAGCCACCTTCCAGATCGAGAGTTCATGACAATCGAAGCTGCAGATTCAAGAGCTGTGCTGGAATGGCCTAAACCTGAACGACAGAGGCCTCTACGAATGTATAAGCCGGAACGATTACGAACCGTTACACCAGGCCGACCACCTAAAGTCTTCGAATGGCGGAAAGCTCAATATATAACCCGCAAAGCACATGGCCCTGAAAGACTGTCATCAGAGTGGTGGAAAGACCTACGAGACGATGTGAAAGACTACTGGATGGTCGAGACCGAAGCAGGGCCACGTCTATGGCTGATGTGTTATCCAGGACATAATGAGCCAAACTGGTTTGTCGTTGGGCGGTTTTTATGAGCTATGCCGAACTATCAGCTATTAGTAACTTTACATTCTTAACGGGTGCTTCTCACGCTTGGGAACTAGCCGCGCGCGCTCAAGAGCTAGGCCTCGCGGCTTTGGCTATTACAGATGTGAACACATTTGCTGGGATAGTCAGAGGTCATGCCGCTGCCAAAGACCTTGGCTTGAGATATATTGTTGGCGTGCGCCTGTGCTTAGCAGATGGCCCGGATGTTTTGGCCTACCCTAAGAACCGGAAGGGTTATGCAAATCTATGCCGGCTGCTTACTTCGGGTAAACGGCGCACAACAAAAGGGAAGTGTGAGCTTAACTTAAGCGATATATTGGAATGGGGCGAACAGTGCGTCCTTATTATTGCGGGGCAGGAAAACCTCATTCCGGCCATAAAAGCTCTCCAAAAGTTTAATGACGACTTATTTATTGGGCTTGCGCCCAGATATGATGGCTGTGATCCAGTAAGGCTTTCAGCACGTGCAAAAATTGCAGCGCAGCACGCCACTCCCTTGGTAGCACTCGGAGAGCCTCTCATGCATCACGGCTCACGACGTCGTCTTGCAGACATCCTATCTTGTATCAGAGAAAAACGAACGATCGACACTTTAGGTCATTTCGCTCAACCTAATGCGGAACGGCGCCTTAAGTCGGAATTTGAGATGCGGCGCATGTTTAAGAAGCTTCCTGAAGCAATAGCTAACACGATTGAAGTTTTGAATAGATGTCGTTTCAGTTTAGACGAGCTTAAATATGAATATCCAGATGAGGTCTTGGCTGGTGAACCACCTGATGACCGTTTGAGACGGCTAACAGAAGAAGGGCTTAGCTGGCGATATCCAGACGGCGTGCCTCTCAAAGTGCAGGCCATGGTTCAGAAGGAACTAAAGGTCATCAAGCAACTTAAATATGCGCCATACTTTTTAACTGTGAATGACATTGTTGCTCATGCGCGGTCCAAAAGCATCCTTTGTCAGGGGCGTGGTTCTGCTGCCAATTCAGTCGTTTGCTATGCCCTTGGGATAACAGAGGCCTCGCCAGAAACCATCTCCATGGTCTTTGAGCGGTTTATATCAGAGGTTAGAAACGAGCCGCCAGATATTGATGTGGATTTTGAGCATGAGCGTCGAGAAGAAGTCATTCAGCACATTTATGAAAAATATGGCCGTCATCGCGCAGGATTGTGTTCCACAGTTACGCATTTTAGAACACGCGGGGCTATTCGTGAAGTCGGCAAAGCCATGGGCTTGTCAGAAGATGTCGTTTCAGCTTTATCTTCTCAAGTTTGGGGGTGGTCAAATTCGGGCATTTCCGATGAGCGCGTCTCTGCAGCAGGTTTGAATATCAATGATAAGCGTATAGTTCATACGATGAAGCTAACGCATGAACTTATTGGTTTCCCGCGTCACCTGTCACAGCATCCCGGCGGTTTTGTTATTACAGCAGGGCGTTTGGACGAGATGTGTCCAGTCGAGAATGCTGCGATGGAGGACCGTACGATTATCGAATGGGACAAAGATGATATAGATATCATGGGGATGCTCAAAATTGATGTTTTGGCTATCGGTATGCTGTCTTGCCTGCGTAAGGCTTTTAACATGCTCTCCGAGTGGAAAGGTGAGCATTATACTCTAGCGACGTTGCCTCAGGATGATCCGGATGTTTACGACATGCTGTGTATTGCTGATACGGTTGGACTTTTCCAAGTTGAGAGCCGCGCCCAGATGAATTTCTTGCCGCGCATGAGACCACGCTGCTTTTATGATTTGGTGATAGAAGTCGCTATTATTAGGCCGGGGCCGATTCAAGGCGATATGGTACATCCGTATCTTAAAAGGCGACGAGGGGAAGAACCTGTCATATACCCATCAGATGACCTCATTCCCATTCTTGGTAAGACGCTTGGGGTGCCGCTCTTTCAAGAACAAGTTATGCAAATCGCTGTTGTCGCGGCCGGTTTTACACCAACTGAGGCAGACCAACTTCGTAGAGCGTTAGGCGCATTTAGAGGTGTCGGAACGGTCGACCGTTTTCACGACAGGTTTGTGAGCGGATGCCTAAAAAAAGGCTATGATTTAGATTTCGCCGAAGCTGTATTTCGCCAACTTGTTGGGTTTTCAGGCTATGGTTTTCCCGAAAGCCATTCTGCAAGTTTCGCTTTACTTGTATATGCTTCAGCTTGGATTAAATGCCATCACCCTGAAATTTTCGCCGCAGCACTGTTAAATTCACAGCCTATGGGCTTTTATGCACCAGCACAGATTGTGAGTGATGCCCGCCGTCATGATGTGGAGGTTTTACCTATCTGCGTAGAACGTAGCTATTGGGATAATGTCTTAGAGCCCAGCGGTAATGGTAAGTTGGCTATACGTTTAGGGTTTCGACAAATAAAAGGGTTCAAAGAAGATGACGGACTTTGGCTTTCTGTAGCGCGCGGTAATGGATACCGCTCGATAGAAGCTATATGGAGGCGGGCGGGGGTTAACAGGCGAGCCTTATCAAAGCTCGCCCAAGCCGATGCTTTTGCGGATTATGGCCTTAATCGCCGCGAGGCACTCTGGCAGGTCAAAGGACTAGGCGGAGCCAAGCCTTTACCTTTATTCGAGGCGAAGGGAGAAGGCTTGCCAGAGATTTCAGCCGACTTACCTCTTATGGAGTTAGCGGAAGAAGTCTTCGAAGATTATGTGGGCACACGCCTAACATTAAAGAAACATCCTATTGCTTTATTGCAAGAAGAAATTGGCCCTACAATAAAAGCGCAAGATTTGAGGAACACGCCTGATGGTTCCTGGGTTGATGTGTGCGGTCTCGTCATAACGCGGCAACGCCCTGGAACCGCGAGCGGCGTTATTTTTATTACACTTGAAGATGAAACAGCCACTTCAAACATCGTTGTTTGGCCTAATTTGTTCACAAAAACACGCAAGGCCGTAATGAGCGGTCGCCTCCTGCGGATACGGGGGAAATTGCAACGAGAAGGCATCGTTACTCATGTTATTGCAAACCGAATAGAGGACATTTCCTACCTGCTTGATAGCTTAGGTGATACGGATAGCTCAGGCGGCAATATTGATCCTACATATTCATCGGCAGACGAAGCTAAGCGCCCCATACCTCTGAGCGAGAAGCCTATGACAGACAAAACGCCTCGCCAGCCTGTTCCCGCAAAAGAAAAGCGACAGGATATATCAGCATATTACGGGGCAGGGGCGAGACATCCTAGAGAACAGGCGAAGAAGCTTTTTTATAGTCGTGACTTTCATTAGAGCCATGATGCGCTTTATCGCTATAAATGTCTAAAGCTCGAAATATACATGTAAAAAGTGAAGTGGCGGGCGGGGAGGGATTCGAACCCCCGATGGAGTTGCCCCCATGCCGGTTTTCAAGACCGGTGCATTCAACCACTCTGCCACCCACCCGCAAAGATAAGTGTTGGTTGCGCGCCGCAGGCTCTAAAATGTTTTTGGAGTGGGTTCAAGCCGTTTTTTATGGCAGGAACAAGAAAAAATGACGGGGTCAAATATTCCGTTAACGTCTTATCAACCTTGTAAAAAAAGCTGTCGTTAATCCTGTTGCCTAACATCGATTTAAAGATGTTCGTTTAGCTTAACAATCACTGAAGAGACAAAGCTACGGAAGATAGCAATGCTTTTCAAATTTAACGTGGGTGAGCGTGCTTAAAAGCAGGCTCTAAATAAGGTGATATATATGTTGGGTTTGGGCCGTACACTTAAAAAGACTATTTTACTCGCTGCTGGAGCCGGATTGGCTCTAACAACAACAGCCTGTACGACAACAAAGACCGTCAAGGTTTCTAAGGCGGCACCGATAACATATAAGGTCGGGAAGGGGGCTGCAAAGTACGCTTCCGCGACAATGCCTAGCCGCGTTGCATCTACTTCGCCTTATATCTCAACACGCCCAGTCACGCCGCAAGTCGCTGCTCCGCAGGTGGTGATACCACAAGTGGCTATGCCAGCTCCGATGCCGCGCGCAGCAGCACCGGTTTTTGAGCAAAGCCGTATTGATCGTGATCTGTATAAGCACCAAAAAGTGGGCAAGACATATTCTATCATGGGTAAGTCATATACGCCCAAACACGACCCTGACTATAACACAGTGGGCATTGCATCATGGTATGGTGACAAGTTCCACGGAAAACCGACAGCAACAGGCGAAATTTATGACAAAAATGACCTGACAGCTGCCCATAAGACATTGCCGTTAAACTCAATGCTATATGTGACGAATTTGGAAAATGGCAAAACACTCATGGTTCGCCTGAACGATCGCGGGCCATTCATTGGGGATCGCATTATCGATCTGTCTGAAGCAGCTGCAAATGCGCTTGGCACGAAAGGTAAAGGTCTCGGTAAAGTGCGTGTTCAATATGCTGGGCCCGCCGACCCAATGGCCGCGGAAAAGGGTGTATCTGCGCCGCAACCTGCGCCAATGATTGCCCAAGCGCCACGTCCGACAGCGCCGGCAACAACGCCTCAGGCCCAAGAATATCGCCCTTTACGTCAGCAGCCTATGACGCAAGCTCCAGAACCTTACGCTGCTCCGCAAGTTGCTGAACGTCCTGTTTATGAGACACCCCGTGTATCAGCGCCTGTGCCAGCCCCAATTGCACCTCAAGCGCCTCGTGCCGTGACCCCTGAGAGCGAACCTGAGGATGGTGGTCAGGTTACCCTTACAATTAAAGGCCCAATCCATGTTGCTGGATATTCGTCACGCTCAGATAAGCCTCGCCTTATCAAAGGACGGCTAGAAACAAAATAAAATCAGGAGGTGGGCTTGTTCCTGCCACAAAGCTAAGGCATTCATATTGGGCACCTTCTGGTGCCCTTTTTTGATTCTATCTATAGGCCTAATGTGTTTCGTCCTGCTCTTGCGTTATTATTTCTCTCTGCAGCCTCCATTAATGCTACCGCTCAAGACAGTGGCTTTAAAACTGAGGCTCCTCATGCGGTAATCATGGATGCGACCACCGGAGAGATACTTTTTGAGAAGAACGCTCGTAAGCCTATGGCCCCTGCATCCATGACGAAAATTATGACCGCTCATATGGTCTTTGATGCCTTGAAGAGCGGGACCGTTACGCCAAATACCGAGTTTCGTGTTTCCGAAGAAGCGTGGCGCCGCGGGGGAGTTAAGTCTGGTTCTTCAACCATGTTTTTGAAACTAAAGTCCTCTGTTCGCGTCGAGGACTTGCTGAAAGGTATCATTATTCAATCTGGGAATGACGCTTGTATCGCAATCGCAGAAGGAATGGCTGGAAGTGAGACGGCTTTCGCCGATCAAATGACTGCGAAGGCATCTGAAATGGGCCTAACAAGCGCTACATTTAGAAATGCTACGGGGTGGCCTCACCCAGAACACCGCATTAGCGCTGTGGACCTTGCTGAATTGTCAAAACAAACAATAGAGCAGCATCCAGAGTATTATCCCCTATATGCCGAGCGTTCATTTACCTGGAATGGTATCTCTCAGGATAACCGCAACCCTCTTCTCGGAAGGTTTACCGGTGCTGATGGTATCAAGACAGGGAGCACCGAAAGTTCTGGATATGGTCTTGTCGGCTCCGCCGTCCGTGGCGGCGAAAGGCGTATCATTGTCGTGAACGGCCTTAGCAGTAAGTCAGAAAGATCGGATGTAAGCTTGCGCTTGATGGGTGCGGCCTTCGACCAGTTTAAGGTATATGACCTTTACGCTAAAGGCGATGTGATTGGTGAAGTAGATGTCTATATGGGAAAAGCAGAGCGCGTTGAGGTAAAAGTTGATGAGGATGTTGTTGCCGGACTTTACCGAGGCGACCGCTCCAATATCCGTTCTAAGATGACGTTCAAAACTGTTGCAGCGCCCATAAAGGCAGGCGATCATATCGCGGATATGGTTGTGTCTATTCCGGGCCGTGAAGATCGCTCTATTCCGCTACACGCCGTCACAGATGTGAAAACTAAGTCGGCCTTAGGTAGAGCATGGACTGTCTTAATCAAAAAAATTCGGGGATAGAAATGACACCAGGCAAGTTTATCACATTTGAAGGCGGAGAAGGAGCAGGGAAAACCACTCAAGCCAAGATGCTAGCCGAGGCTCTAGAGGGCGCGGGAATTGAAACGCTGATGACCCGGGAACCCGGAGGAACATTTGGCGCGGAAGCTATCCGAGACTTGGTGTTAGAGGGTACATCTGACCGATGGTCCGGAATGACAGAGCTACTCTTGATGTACGCAGCACGGCTTGACCATGTTGAAAAGCTTATCAAGCCTGCTCTAGAACGAGGCGTTTGGGTGATTAGTGACCGCTTTTCAGATTCGAGTATGGCCTATCAGGGTTATGCGAGAGAACTCGGGCCTGAAAAGGTTCAAGCTCTACACGATGCCGTCATGGATGGGTTCGAACCAGATCTGACAATTCTCTTTGATATCGATCCTATACTTGCCCAGAAGCGTGTAGAAACTCGCGGTGAAAATTTGTCAAGATTTGACGCAGAATCGATTGCCTTCCACAACACATTGCGGAATGCCTTCCTCGAAATCGCTAAAGCAAATACGGATCGAATATTCACCGTTGACGCTGCTGCGTCACGAGATGGAGTGCAAACACGAATTCTTTTTGCTGTTAGTCAGAAATATCCTGAACTGGCGGGAAAGCTAGGCGGCAGTGCGTAAAGCAGAAATCGAAGAGTTTCCCGAAGCTGATCGCGCTCCAGGATGTTTGCATCCCCGCGAAACCTATGACTTAATTGGCCACTCTGAGGCAGAAACTCGCTTTTTACACGCCCAAGCGTCTGGTCGCCTCCATCACGCTTGGCTGATAACTGGTGCCCCAGGCGTCGGGAAAGCCACCCTGGCTTATCGTATGATACGCCATATTTTGGGTGGGGTGTCTCTGTTAGAAACAAGTATGGATGTACCGCGTACAGACCCAGTAGCGCAGAGAATAGAAAGCTTAGGGCATGGGAATTTCATGCTATTACGGCGCCCTTATGACTTTAAGCTTAAAAAACTTCGTACAGAAATCCCCGTGGATGATGTACGCGCTATGGGAAAGTTCTTTCAAGGTACAGCTGCAGAAGATGAAAGTTGGCGCGTGTGTTTGATAGACACAGCAGACGATTTGAATCGCAACTCAGAAAATGCCATTTTGAAACTACTTGAGGAACCTCCGGCTAAAGCATTGATAATACTTCTTTCTTCGTCGCCAGGGCGATTATTGCCTACAATCAGGTCTCGCTGTATGCATCTACCTTTAAGAGCCGTACCAGAAACAGAAATCGCCCCTTGGCTACGTGATCACATAAACGCTCCAGAGCAAATTATAGACGCTGCGGTAAAACTTTCGCGAGGAGGACCAGGTAAAGCGATCGCACTAGCACAAAATGCAGATACCGTGCTTAAGCCTTTAACCAGCTTCTTGGGAAGTTTGGATAGAGCAAATTCAAAAATGGACCATATTCTCGCAAATAGTTTAGCGGCACAAAATGCCGGCGCGGCACGCAAGTTATTCTGGGAAGCCCTCCAAGATGTTTTACAAGCGCAATCAGTTTTCAGCGTAACAGGTGAATGGCGCGGTGCCTTTAAGCCGCTACCCGTCAGCAAACCCCCACAAATCTGGCAGAGCCTCTGGGACAAAGTCTGCGAAGTACAGCGCGTTGAAAGTGCTATCAACATGGATAAAAAGACCGTCATGTCCGACACTCTTTCCGCTATAAGGGCCGCCTGATGCTTGTTGATAGCCATGTAAATCTCCACGGTGAAAAATTTGCGAATGATTGTGACGCTGTTGTTGCTAGGGCAATCGAAGCGGATGTCGGTTCAATGCTAAATATCTGCTGCAAAATTTCAGACTACAATGACGTAATTGCCATAGCTGATAGATATCCGAATATGTGGGCAAGTGTTGGAACACACCCGCATGACGCAAAAGAAAATCCGAATATTACGGCAGATCAGCTCATCGCCCTTGCGCAACATCCAAAAGTTATCGGAATTGGAGAAACAGGCTATGACTTCCACTATGGCTATAGCTCCGAAGAGGAGCAGATACATAATTTTAAGGCGCATATCATCGCCGCACGCGAAACAGGTCTGCCCCTTATAATTCATACACGTGAAGCTGATGAGCTGATGATGGGTACCCTTAAGGATGCTATCAAAGAAGAAGGGCCCTTTGCAGCGGAACTGCATTGCTATACCTCTGGAGCGGCGCTCGCAGAATGGGGAGCGGATCAAGGCTTCTACTTTTCTGTGTCGGGCATTTTAACGTTCAAGAATGCTCACGAGGTCAGAGCCTTAGCGAAAGCTATGCCCGATGAGCGCATCATGCTCGAAACAGACTGCCCTTACCTGGCACCTGTACCGCACCGGGGGCGCCGAAATGAACCCGCTTATGTCTCCGAAGTCTGCCAGGCACTTGCAGATGTGAAAGGGTGGAGCTTTGATGAGACGGCGCAAAAAACGACTGATGCTTTCTTCGATCTCTTTACCAAAGCAACCAGACCAGAGACTGACGCATGACCGTCAGAACAGTTATTTTAGGGTGCGGGTCATCCGGCGGAGTTCCCCGTGTCGGGGGGGATTGGGGCGTTTGCGATCCAGCTGAGCCGAAAAACCGGCGCTCTCGATGTTCTATTTATGTTGAATATTGGGAAGGAGACACAGAACCGCCTATGGAGGAGAGGACCGCTATCTTAATCGACACATCTCCTGACGTTCGCGAACAGTGTCTTAAAGCGGATGTGAAACGGATAGACGCACTTCTCTACACCCATGACCACGCGGATCAAAGCCACGGCATAGATGACCTACGCGCGATTGCATACCGGATGCGCCAACGTATTCCGACTTATATGGATATTCATACTAGGGACCAAATCGTGCCCCGCTTTGAATACTGTTTTGAAATGCCTGAGGGGCGAGTTCATCCGCCAATATTGGAGCTTCAACCACTTATCAGCGGCGGCGATAGAATTCATGTCGACGGGCCGGGCGGCAAATTAGCAGTTGATGTATTGGCCTTAAGCCATGGACCCATCCCAGCCTTGGGTTTCGTCATGGATGATAAGGTTGCCTATACGCCTGATGTTTGGGATATTCCCCAAGCAAGTTTCAATACGCTGCGAGGCATCGATACATGGATCGTTGATGCGCTTCGTTACAATGATCACCCCACTCATGCACATGCCGACAAAACACTTTCTTGGCTCGCAAAGACCCATGCCCGGCGAGGCATTTTAACTAATCTCCACATTGATATGGACTACCAAACACTCAAAGCCGAGTTATTTGGGAGCGTTAAACCCGCCTTTGACGGGATGGAAATTCGCGTTTAGGCCCCGCGAATA
>JAHDCL010000102.1 GCA_020629875.1 Hellea sp. | reverse complement strand
GCGCGGCGCTGGAGTGGACGGAAAAGCTACAAGAAAAAACAGACACACCCGTCGCCCCGTCAGGCGGCTTCCCGCATATCAGCGAAACAATTATCAAGCCGCTAGAACGTGCGAGGGATTTAACACGTCAGATTACAGTCGCGATAACGCACCATTATGATGCGTTCGGATAATATTTTATCTTCGATAAAAATTATCCGAAAACATTACACATAGAAAAATAAAAGCCTCAAAAAACCGACACCCTTAGTCGGTTCTTTTGAGCCTTTGGGTATGTGTAATGCTAAAGTGGCTGGCATTTATTATTGTGTCTAAAGGCACCTGCTCCTAAGCTTAATCTATGTTGAAGCATATATTAATCGGTGCCTTTGCAACGCTATCAATGCCGATGATGGCAGAAGCCTGTTCTTGCTATTGTGATTTCGAGCACAAAATAAGCGAATATTTGCAAACTCATAAAGCTTTCTGGGGCGTCCCTAAGCAAAGCCAACTTACATCTGATTATAATGTCATTAGCCAAGTAGAAGTGCTTGAGGGTTATAAGCGCCTTAAGTCTGGAGAGATTATCGCAATTGAATCACAGCCTGAAGACGGTGCATCTTGTGGCACTCAACTTTATACAGGAGTCCCGCAGTTTATCGTTGCGTCTACGACTAATAACAAAAACATCGTAAGCACTTGTAATTGTGAACCACCTTCAGCCTACCTCATCGAATACCTCAAAGAAGGGAAAGATTCTTACTTACCTAGCCTCCAAAATTGTTGGGACGACAAGGGTGAAATCAAACCTACGAAAAAGTGTGAAATTTGGCGAAAAGCGCCCGAAGATAATATTGCAGAGTTTAGTGAACTTATGCGGATGTATAAATTACTACGAGAAAAACAGACTGCCAAACCGAAATAGGTAGTGCAAAGATGCTTCTTCCTACTAAAACTGGACTCCCGCCTTCGCGGGGATGAACGGATTGGGTGGTCAAAACCCTCCCCCTAAATCCCAACAACCTTCTGAACCACTTTCGGCAACCAGCCCTGCATCTTTAGCGGTCCTTGCGTCATCACCAGACAGATACAATCCTCACCCTCATCAATATGAGGCGCATGCATTTCTGTTTCATCCTCAATATGTAAGTCTCCGCGCGAAAAACGCTTCTCACCGATCCGATAGCTTCCCGTTAATATGAGCGTCCATTCCTCACCTGTGTGGCTGTGGTCGGGCATGCGCATGCCGCCTTTGGCGCGCAATAAATAAAGACGATCACCATCTTTGGTTTTTCGATCTCCGAGAATATCATGAACCGCGACCCCAGGAACGAGAGATTTCCATTTCAGCTCTTTGAGGCCATGCCCCAACATGTAGCGCAGGCTCTTAGGCGCCAGTCCCCCCGCAGGGTCTTCTTGCTCAACGCTAGGCTTTTCCTCTTGCGCAGGTAAGGCTGCCAATACCTTTCCCATAAAGAGCGGCGAGAGCGATTGAGAGCCGACATCCTCTATCATGGAGGCGGCAATCTCCTCTTGAAAGGCAACACGCTGCGCAACGCTTTCGGCGATTTCGCTCTGACAAGCGACGATAATATGTTTAGCTGGGCTTAGCCGGCCGGTCGCATATTCGGTAATGACGTCATCGGACATGACGACCTCTTGGGCGGTAGAAAGAGTCATTTCATTTGGCTCACATGCTTGGCCATATTTGCCTTCAGCGCCTGTATAGCGCTTCGGATACGGGTTTTTACGGTACCGAGCGGAAGGCCCGTTTCGGCGGAAATTTCTTTGTGGGTTTTATATTCCATAAAGGCCATGCGAATGGCCATTTGCTGCGAGGGTGTCAGGCGCGCGATGTGCTCGCGAAGAATATCAGAGTTTTGCTGTGCCATAAAATTGGTTTCAGCGGACGGCACCTCGTCATCAGCAATAATTTTCATAAGGTCAGGGTCCCGGACATCCATGCGGCCATGTTTGCGCTTATGATCAATCCAGCGGTTTCGGGTCATGCGGTAGACCCAGGTCGCAAAGCTCGCTTTGGCGGGGTCAAAGCTTGCCGCCTTCGTCCAGACTTTAATCATGACGTCTTGGACAATATCCTCAGCGGTACCATTGCCCACACCCCGCGCCATAAGCCAGCCTTTCAGCTTAGGCCCGTAGATTTCGAAAAGATCAGAAAGCGCCCGCGCATCTTGTTTTTGCGCAATTGCCGCGAGCCAAAGAGCATCACGTTTGGCCGCGCTGAGGCTTTTTGGGGACGCCGTTCGTCCGGTATTGTAAGGTTTCACCCCATCGTCCGTCATAGCGTCAATGATAACAGGTTCCATACCCAAAGCCATGCGTAATCCAAATCGTTAGCAAGTAATTTGGTATTTATTACGCCTGAAGCCGCCAATCAGATGTATTTCCAAGAAAACGGACGCTAAAAATGGCTAATCCCCTTCTTTCCCCTTACTTTTCATTCTGAAGATCCAAATTTCTCTCTTGACAGAAATTACTAAAATTCATATATTTCTGTTATGACAGAAATAACTAAAAATTCTGATATTGAGAAACTGAATGACCTACCCGAAGCTGTGCAGCGCTTTATCCTCCATTGGGGCGATATGGGCACAACATGGGGCGTGAACCGCACTGTGGCGCAAATCCACGCGCTTCTCTTTATTATGGAGCAGCCCCTTAATGCCGAACAAATTACCGAATGCCTCGGCGTCGCGCGCTCGAATGTGTCTAATTCATTGAAGGAGCTATTGGCCTTCAAAACGATTAGCCGCGTGCCTGTGGCCGGAGATCGCCGTGATTATTTCACCGCTGAAACCGATGTGTGGGAAGTCGCCAAACGCATTGCAGCCGTCAGAAAGGCACGGGAAATTGACCCGGCGCTGGAAACCCTCACCTATTGCCTCAAAGCGGCCGAAGGAGACAAAGGCGTGAGCGAGGAGCAGCGCAAGCGCCTTCAAGATATGGCCGATTTCACGGCGACTATGGACCGTTGGTATGGACAAATGCAGACATTGCCCACCTCGACCCTGACAAAACTCATTGGCATGGGGGATCGCGTCGTCGGACTCTTAAATATTGGCAGGAAGAAAAACTAACCGCCCCATTTATAGGAGGGGAAAATGGTTGAATTTAAATTTGAATACCAAAAACTTGAGCGCGCCGCCCCGCTCAATGACAATCAGTTAGGCGATATTAGGTTTCGAAAAATCCTAGGTGCCGCTCGCTGGAACGCCCTTCCCGCCGCTATTCGCGCCCGCTTTAGCAAACGCGTCGAAGGCGGAGCAAGCACTGTTTATAGGGGCTATATAGCCAATACAAAGATGAACCGGGCGGGACGCATCTTCACACAGATTGCCCGCGTGATTGGTGCGCCGCTTCCGCTGGATTATGACAATGCTGATGCGCCGGCTATTGTTACCGTCACAGAAGATGCCGATTATAAAGGGCAGTTTTGGAGCCGGCAATATGGACGCCGGCACGGCTTCCCTCAGACCATTCAGAGTAGTAAGCAATTTAGCGGCCCCACAGGACTTGAGGAATATATCGGCCCGTTCGAGGCTCTGGGCCTCGGCATGACACTGCGCCTAGCTGTCGAAGATGAGGCCCTCGCCTTTTACAATGACCGTTATTTCCTGCGGGTCATGGGACGCCGCCTCTGGCTTCCCAATTGGCTCAGCAAACTTACCCTTCGGGTTGGTCATGCGGATCATGGTAACGGATGGTTTGAATTTAGCCTTGAATTGGAACACCCCTGGCTAGGTCAATTGATGGATCAGCGGGCGATGTTTAGAGATGGAGGCTGATGTGAACATGCAATCCCTCTTCACTGGTGGTCCTAAACCCGTATGGATTAGATATCTTTTGATTATCGGTTTCTTCTTTTTGGTGACGCGCTTAATTTTAGACTCGAGGTTTGCGCACACCAGTCTGCTCTATTGCTTGGCGCCCTACTCCGTCGCTATCGTGATTTATATTTTCATGCCTCAGCCACAAGGACGCTATCGCTGGCAGCGCTTTGGGCGACATATGTTCAGCGCAATGATCGTCATGCTCGCGACATCCGCATTACTTTTCGAAGGCTTCTTATGTGTTTTGATGTTCATGCCCATTTATATATTCTTTGCCGTAATCGGCTTTGCGCTTGCACCAAAAGAGTGGCCCACCAAAAGAACGTCCGATGTCTTTCGCGTCTCAATTGCGCCGTTAATCATCGCTGTTATTTCATTGGAAGGCGTTAATAGTTCACTCAGCCTTGAGCGAGAGCATAGTGTCACCCGCACACATGTGGTTAGTTTATCTCCCCAACAAGTCCATAAAAACCTATCGCAACCCATTCACCTTGACGCCGAACGGCCTGCTTTTATTTCACTCTTTCCCTTGCCCAGCCACATTGAGGCTGGCTCGCTCAATCAGGGTGATATTCACAAAGCTCACTTCACTTATAAACGATGGGGGATGGACGGTGTGAATGTCAAAACGGGTGAAACATGGCTTAAGCTTGCCTCTGTCCAGCCCCTTCACATCTCAACAGAGGTCGTGAAGGATACAAGCTATTTCGCTCACTATCTAACCATTCATGGGACAGATATTACGCTTAATCCTCTCAGTGAAAGCAAGACTGAAATCATATTGACAATCCATTATCGCAGAGAATTAGACCCTGCTTGGTATTTTGGTCCCCTTCAAAAAATCGCCATAAAACAAAGTGGCGATTATCTAATTAAGCACGTCATAGCTCGAAGCGAGTCATGAGAGACATTACGGAGCGCGTTATAAACACCCCTGACTCAAATTGCGCCAAAGGTGTTGTGCAGTGGAGCCCGGCTAAATCGCTTTGGTTCTCGTCGATGGCATTGGGATGGATTATTGGCGGGACTATTTTCTTTTCTTGGGGGGCTGTTGCTGTTTTCTTTCTGCTTTGCGCGATTATTCTTTGCGGCGGTCATTCCCTTGGCATGCACCGTAAGCTCATACATGACAGCTTTGATTGCCCAAAATGGCTAGAACGTTTGGGCGTCTATCTCGGCACCTTAGTTGGGCTGGGCGGACCTTTTACGATGATGCGCACGCATGACATGCGAGACTGGGCGCAAAGACAGGAAGAGTGTCACGATTTCTTCTCCCATGGTTCATCCATCCTCAAAGACTTTTGGTGGCAGGTTCATTGCAAGCTGCACCTGGATAATAGTCCTGATTTCAGGTTTCCGTCCAAGCTGACCGACGACCCCTTTATGATATGGCTGCAACGGACGGCCATGTTGCAACAATTACTAATCGCCATAGTGCTTTACTTGTGGGGCGGTTGGGGTTTCGTCTTTTGGGGTATATGCGGCCGCGTAACAGCTTCAATCTTCGGACATTGGCTCGTGGGATATTTTGCCCATAACCAAGGACATCAAGATTGGCTTGTAGATGGAGCTGCCGTGCAGGGTCACAATGTTCGCTGGTGCGGCCTTATCACTTTTGGCGAATGTTGGCACAATAATCACCATGCATTCCCAGAGAGTGCCCAGCTAGGTCTTTATAAAGGGCAATCTGATCCTGGCTGGTGGGTTCTTAAAAGCTTAGAAGTTATGGGCTTAGTAAAAAATCTAAAACGCCCGCAGGATTTACGCAAGCGCCCGACGTTAAAACGCCTCTAACCTATTCCGCGAATACAGCTGGACGAATGCTTTCCGCGACGCTTTTGGCGTTATAGACGCTTGGGTCGTCACTTCCGCTGCGCTTTA
>JAHDCL010000016.1:28174-42714 GCA_020629875.1 Hellea sp. | reverse complement strand
ACATAAATAATCGCATTGGATTTAACGTGCTTGGCCACTTTCCACGCCATGCGCAGGTCTGCCATTTCGGCCTCAGTCGGTTTACGCTTGGTCACGACCTTTAGGTCTTCATCCGCAACATAACCATTATCGCGGTCTTGAACGAGGATACCGCCCGCGACATTGCGCTGTGTCATGGACGGCGCTTTCACATCAGGCAGGCCGCCCGCAATAAGAAGGCGTAGATTTTTCTTTTTGGCAAAGACGGCTATCGCGTCTTCATCCGCGCTGGGTGCAATGACAACTTCGGTAAAGACCTTGACGATTTCTTTGGCTGTCGCCGCATCCAGATTTCCATTCAGCGCCACAATGCCACCAAAGGCCGACACAGGATCACAGGCCAGTGCGGCCTTATAGGCCTCGATAAATGTCTCGCCCACAGCCACGCCGCATGGGTTAGCATGTTTGATAATCGCCACAGCAGGCTTATCGCCTGCAGCATTATTTCCAAATTCCGCGACAAGCTCATAGGCCGCATCTGTATCATTGATGTTATTATAAGAGAGCGCCTTGCCTTGTAGCTGCTGAGCCGTTGCAACGCCCGGACGGTCAGAACCATCGCTATAAAAAGCGGCTGTCTGATGTGGGTTTTCGCCGTAACGTAGCGCTTGCTTTAACGCGCCGCCTTGCGCGCGATAAGCAGGTGCAGGGTCTGCGAGCTTATCCGCAAAATAATTCGCAATGGCCGCATCATAAGCGGCAGAACGTGCATAGGTCTTCGCCGCAAGTTTCTGGCGGAGTGTTCCCGATGTCTGTCCCCCATTGGCGTCCATATCGGCCAGCACAGCATCTACGTCATCCGCATCTGTACAGACCGCGACATGGGCATGATTCTTGGCCGCCGCGCGGATCATAGCCGGACCGCCAATATCGATATTCTCAACGCACATTTCATAAGAGCCGCCGCCCGCAACTGCTTGCTCAAACGGATAGAGATTTACGACGAGCAAATCGATGGAGAGGATGCCGTGGTCATGCATCGCATCTTTGTGAGAAGCGAGATCACGGTCGCCGAGCAACCCACCATGCACCATAGGATGCAATGTCTTGACGCGGCCATCCATCATCTCTGGAAATTTTGTCAGCTCGCTCACATCTTTGACCGGAATGCCCGCCGCGCTAATCGCTTTGTGAGTTCCGCCAGTAGAAACAAGTTTCACGCCGCGCTCATGCAGGGCCTTGGCTTGATCAATCAAGCGGGACTTATCGGAAACAGAAATCAAGGCGCGCTTTACAGGCGCAAGACGTGACGGATCAAAAGGAGGAAGGTTGGGATTAGGAGCGGGCATTGAGGCGAATCCATTCAAATTTTGGGCAGCTAATTTTGTTGGCCGCCCCTAACATGAGAGGTGAGTTACGACAAGCCGCCATTAGGCTCATATTCAGGCAGTAGCGTTTTAAGCGCTTTGCGAATAGCCGGCTTGTTACGGCGCTCGATGGCCTCCAGTAATTTATCGATACGGCGCAGCATAGAGGCGGGGTCGGACACATCGCCCGTAAAGCGCATCACACCTTTGACATAGGTCGTTTCAAGGCTTTCATCATCCCCCGTCAAATCTTCTGAAAGCTTTTCTCCGGGACGCAAATTTGTATATTTAATCTTTATATCACGGTCCGGCACGAACCCTCTAAGGCGGATTAATTGCCGGGCAAGCCGCGCGATATTAACGGGCTCACCCATTTCTAGCACATAAATAGACCCTTTATTTTGGGACTGATTGGAATTCAAAGCGGCGGCCTGCAGGACCAATGACGCCGCCTCCTCGGTGGTCATGAAATAGCGGTTTACATCTTTATGCGTCACGGTGACCGGACCGCCCCTCGCTATTTGTTCTTCAAACAAGGGCACAACAGATCCCGCAGATGCGAGGACATTCCCAAAGCGCACAGCGCAAGCAGAAAGATTAGACTGTTCAGCCTCCGAGGCCATTGTAAGCATTTCGACAATGCGCTTACTCGCGCCCATAATATTATTCGGGGATACCGCTTTATCTGTGGAGATAAGCGTGAAACTTTTCGTCTTATATTTAACCGCGAGATCGATGATATTTTTTGTCCCGCCAATATTATTTTTCAGCGTTTCAACGGGGTTCGTCTCGCCAAGCGGTACATGTTTAAAAGCCGCAGCATGGAGAATGATTTCAGGCTTGTGAACTTTGAATATTTCTTCCATCCGCGCTAAGTTACACACATCCCCCAAATGCACGCCCCATGTTGTTGGCCCGTCATCTGGAATAAGATCATGCATTAATTTGTCGAGTTTATAGAGATTGAACTCAGAGTTATCTACGAGAACCATCTCGGACGGAGACAGGGCGGCAATTTGCCGTGACAATTCAGAACCGATAGAGCCCCCTGCCCCTGTGACCATGACTCGTCGGCCCTCCAAAAGGCGTTTGACCGGATTAATATCCAGCGCTCTTGCCTCGCGTCCAATCAAGTCGGCCGCCTCAAAAGGTGACAAGGTTTCCCCTGGGTTTCTGGCAATGCGAGCTAAGGGCGCACCAATTTCAGAAGCCATCTTGACTAATTTATAAGCCTGCTTTCGGCCAGGGTTTACGTCCGTTGCGAGAAGCATCGGCTTATTATCCTTATCAATTCCCATGCGGGCATAGACCTTCGGTAATGACTTTAAATTACCAATAACCGGAACACCTCGAATAGAGCGACCTTGATAGCTGTCATCCGTATCAATAAGACCGCGAATATTATAGCCAGGCCCCCCGCTCTGACGATAGCTATCACGCAGATAATTATAAAGCGATCCTCCCGTACCAATCAGAATCGCATCTTTTTGATGCTCGCCATTATTCCGAAACAGGCTTCGAATATCTCCATTTTGAATGAGCATCACAACTAACCGGCTGACGGTGAGCAATAAAAAGAACAATGCCCCCGATATCAAAGGAGCCGACCGCGGGAAATGCTCGGCACGGTCAACAAATAAAAACAAAATTAGTGGCGTTAAAATGACCGCGAGAAAAACACCTTCAAATAATTTTCTTATGTCGGAGATGGATGTAAAGCGCCATATCGCGCGATGCGTTCCAATAAAAAGCCAGATGAGTACGACCAGCCCCATCATAACAAAACCGGCATTCTCATCTACATTGTTTGGAATAGTCTTGTTCAAAAAATCATAACGCCACTGAATTGCGCCAAACATGCAAAGTCCACCCAAGACAGAGTCAAATAATATGACTAATATCTTGGCTAACCACGGGACACGAAGGAGGCTCATTTTCTTGCCTCTAACTTTCTGAATGACCAGCGTACACGATTACTTCGTGTCTCTCCGTCACTGTCGCAAAAGGCACTGCCCGCAATAACGATTTGTTGGCATTTTACGGGTTTATGCCCCGCCCCCAGATAAACCGAATTCTCTAGTGACAATGGTCCGCCATCTGTGCGGAAACGCCAACCCGCTTTTCCGCCTTGTACGAGGAGCGCGCTTTGCTGATCTTGGGAAAGACTGACCCGTACATCCGGGTGGAAATGGAATCTAATTTGGAATGGTTTTTCACTATTACTAACCGGCACCGAGCCCAAAGGCACATAAAGGCTATCCTCACCGCGAATGTCATCTCCCTCGACTGACATATAGAAACGGCGGCGATGCGAGAGCCCCAATTCGTGCCTATAGCCGTCATGAGACGTTTCGAGCCAAGTCCCTGAAACTTGTTCTTTACGCGTCGCAGTGACAGGTCCCGCTTCAACATCCACAACCTCGCCTAGCCGTTTTGACGCCCATCCTTCTTTTAACAAGCGGCCCGAGGAATGATTATCCAAGGTAAGATTGCTGTGAGCCGCGGTGGCCCGAACCGCACGGCGAAAGCTCTGCGGTTGCAGCTCATTCCAACCGCAATTGACAACTAGGCGGCCAAGCTCTGTAGAAAGTTCGAAGGCGAGAGGCGACAAATGGGCCTGCTCATCAAAAGGGCGTGGTGGTGTCGAGCCCGTATCAACCATCAGGACGGTGCCCTCCGCTTCAATGCGTTGATAGCCTGTATGCGGACAATAACCGAAAGGTTTAGCGGTCGTTTCAGGCGCTGCTTTTCTGATCGCCTTCAACCGTGCTTTCTCGCCTTCCCCCGTCCCATTGAAACTGAACAGCGCGCCATCCGCTGCGGTAAAAAAAGGTATGACCGGTGCGAGCCTATCAATAGCGCGGCTCATGGCCCTAGATCCTTCAACCCCGCGGGCCTGCAACAGGCTATCCAAAGTTAGTAATATTTGAAGCGCTTCTACAGCCTGCCCAGGCGCCCGCGAAACATGCCCTCCATCGGGCAATATTTGCAGACTTATTTCATCATCAAGCCAATCTAAACCCCGCCCCAGAAAACCGTCTGACTTCTCCTTTAGCCGAGCTCCGCCCATTGCAATCGCTGCGGCGGCTTTGAGCCGGGGTAAGCCCGGTGATGTGCGTTTATAAGTTTTACGTAATCTTTTTAGCTGACGCATTACCGAGCTTCTTCGCAGCTGTGCATCATCTGAGAGATTGTCACCTGTCAGCAGCGGTGACCAAACCGAGAGCCAGTGATACAGTCTCTCTGCGAGAATATCGGGCTCCCATGAAAAAGGGTTCCATTTTCCATAGACAGCTATCCACTTATCGACGAGGCTTCTAGCGCGTATCGCAGCATTTTTATCTTTGGATATGGCTAGGTCATCAAGCCATTCAAACCCGTGAAGCCAAGAAGCAAATCGCGTGGATGGCACCGTTACGGTCCAAGGGTCACCCTGAGCGCCAACGTCCAGCTTTTGCCCCGCATATTCGAAGTGCCCTTTAAGCATGGCCTCGGCGGATTTTTTATCACCATAAATGAATGACGGGCGAATATCATGAAAGACGGCGGGTTTGCCCGTGTTCATATTAACAGCGCGAGCTGGAGAGCCCAACTCTACAGCCCAGCGGCGATATTGATAAACTGCGCTGGCTTTTAAAAGCTGTGATAGCGGGATGCGCCGCGACATGTTAAATCCCGTGCCTATATTACGCGACGTTAGATGTCGCCGGAGATTGACGTCTTAGAGCCGCAATATTTTCAGCGTAACTCCCCGCGCCCTTAAAGACCGCAGAGCCCGCCACTAGGGCTGTAGCACCAGCCTCAATACATTGCTGCGATGTGATGGGGTTAACGCCACCATCGACTTCAAGAATAATTTCCCGCCCGCTCGCCTTAATTTTATCCGCCAGCAGACGAATTTTTTCGAGCTGGGATGTGATAAAGCTCTGACCACCAAAACCGGGGTTCACGCTCATGACGAGAATAAGGTCAAGTTCGTCAATAACCGGATCAACGACATCGGCGTGAGTCCCTGGATTTAAAACCAAACCCGCCTTCGCTCCGCCAGCTTTAATGGCTTGTAAGGTGCGGTGTAAATGTGGGCCAGCATCAGGATGGATAGACACATAATCTGCGCCAGCATCAATGAAGTCTTGAATAAGAGGATCTGCGGGAGAGATCATTAAATGCACATCGAATGGCTTTTTTGTATGAGGTTTTAGCGCTTTCACAACCATCGGCCCGATTGTAAGGTTGGGCACATAATGCCCATCCATAACGTCGATATGAATCATGTCGGCACCTGCCTCATCAATAGCGCGAACTTCAGCGCCTAAATCCGCGAAATCAGCAGAAAGAATGGAAGGGGATATAAGGATTTTATCAGGCATAAGCTCCCATTATCAGTGACTTAGCTTCCGCGCAAGCAGAGTCCCCTGTGATGAGACTCCATAAAAAAACCCGCCACAGCCACGGCTGGACGGGATTTTTAAATTTGTATTAGAATTACTTGCGAATGGGCAGATAATCTGTTGCAGCATAACCACCATCTGAAGTGTATCCATAAGATGATGTTGAGCTGGAAGATGTGGTCGCATCACCCGTATAAAGCTCGACTGAACTGCCTGAATATGTAGAGCTAGAACCGCCCTGCATACATGTACCATCAGACTGAGCTGTTGTGCCTGCTGGGCAATTTACTGGCGCTGAGGAAACCGAAGAATAGCTCGATGTAGGCGCAGAGTAGCTAGAGCTAGAACCATAGCTCGAAGTTGAGCTGTAGCTAGATCCTTGCATACAGGTACCATCTGGTTGTGCTGTTGTGCCTGCTGGGCAATCAGCTGGCGTTGCCGCAGGGGCAGAATATGTTGATGAAGAATAGCTAGAACCAGAGCTATAACTCGTTGTTGGCGCTGAATAGCTGCTTTGCATACAAGTGCCATCAGACTGAGCTGTCGTGCCAGCTGGGCAGTTTGCAGGCGCTTGGGCATATGTTGGCGCAGGCGCTGAATAAGTTGGCGCGGCTTGATACTGAACTGGTGCGGGCTGTGTATAAACAGTTGTCGGCTGCGGTGCGCACGTACCCATCGCAGCACAATCTACATAAACAGGCGCTGGAGCTACAGCATGCGTGGCCGTGTGACCATAACGCGAGCTCGTATGCGCTTTTGGAGCAGGTGCAACGCAAGCTTGGCCACAATTCCGACCGCTCTCATAATCATATACATTGCCATAGCGCGAAGATTGCGCATTTGCAGAGGCTGTTACTGACAGTCCTGCAAGGGTAATCGCAGCAATTGCGCTGGATTTTAAAATTGTGTTCGTGCTCATTCGGAGCCTCCCATTTTGAAACATCACACAGCTCATCTGCAAAGCTTAGACCAAAACAAGGTTAATGGAGCCTTACTTTCTTAGTCTTTATTCGCTGCGCTTGAGCTGCGCGATAAAAAAGCCGTCCATACCCCCCTTATCCTCAAGATAATATGGCAAGGACCTCAGGCCCCCCTCAGAAAAAGCTTCCGGTGGTAGAGCCAAGCCTGGCACCTCTAAAATCGGAATAAGGCGAAAATCTGGCACATTTTGCAAAAATCTATCGATACGAGGTTGCCCTTCTTTAGGCATAAGGGAGCATGTGCAGTAAACTAACACTCCCCCGGGGCGCACAAACTCGGCCGCCCTTACCAATAATTTGTCCTGCAGCCGCACCAAATTGGCCACATCTTTAGGGGATTTATTATAAAGTACATCAGGATGACGCCGAAATGTGCCCGTAGCTGAACAAGGTGCGTCGAGCAAAACAACATCAAACAGATCGCCTTCTGGGGCCCATTCCAAAGCATCTGCGCAAATGATATCGGCCGTGAGTTTTGTGCGTGCCAGATTTTCTTTCACCCGCTCAAGCCGCCCTTCGGACTTATCCAATGCGGTAACAATTGCCCCTCTTGCCACCAATTGCATGGTTTTACCTCCAGGTGCCGCACACATATCAAGGACTCTTAGCCCTTTAACGTCTGCTAAGAGCTGCACAGGTAAAGTCGCCGCGATGTCTTGAGCCCACCACTCACCATCCTCAAAGCCTTCCAGTGAGGTGACATCCCCAATTTTACCAAGGCGCACGGAATGATCCCCCAAAGCCTGGCCATCTAGTCGTGACGCCCAAGAATTCGCGTCTGATTTAACGGAGATATCCAAGACAGGGTCTTTCATAAGCTGGGCTGACATTTTACGACCTGCCTGACGCCCATAGGCCCGTTCCCATTCGCCGCGAATCCAGCCCGGAATATTGACTTTAGGGGGCTGCGCCCCTGCCAATTTCGGGCCTTTCTCAACCACATTTCTCAATACGGCATTCGCCATATTCGCAAAGCCCTTGGAGGAGCCCCGCGATTTTAACATGGCCACAGTTTCGCCAACAGCAGCATGGGCTGGCGTACCGAGATAAAGAACTTGAGCCGCCGCCGTTTGCAAAGCGGCATAGACAAGCTTGGTTGGGCGCTGACGTACAAAAGGCTTAAGCGCCGCATCAATCTGGCCCATCCGCCGAAATGTTGTTGCCACAATGAGGCGAACAAAAGCACGATCACGGGCTTCAAGCGCGCGGTAATCTGGTTGCGCCGCCAAGACCTGCTCTAGCGGCTTGCGATGCTCCATAACTTCTTTGACAGCAAAAGCCGCAAGTCGGCGTGATGTCAAAGAGTTATTATCCTTGGGATTTTGAACGCGGTTTTTTTCAGACATTCTGCGCCCCTACAGTATATTTTTACAGGCGTCACCCATTTGTCACGCAGTTAAACATGGTAAATAATTCCCGAATACGAGTTTAATCAAATTCTAAGGCTCATGCTGTATCAGACTGGTTCATTAGCGAAGGGCGTGAGCTCTACGTTCAATGAGGTCAGGTCTGTAACGGGTTTGACGAACAGCCTTGGGATGCCTAGTTTAAGCATATGACGAATATGCCTGAAAACGCCGCTCCCGGAAAAAACCTAAGCCCTGCCGCTAAGCGGGCCTTGGAAGAAGCTGCCGCACGCCGCAAGGCTGATGCGACAGCCAAGAGCGCTGATCGTCCTCCCGAGAAAGCCGGACCAAAAGGTGCGGAACCCACACGCTACGGCGATTGGGAACGTGGCGGGATAGCTTACGACTTTTAGTCACTCCCCGCCTAACCGAATAAAAGAGAGTTTTACCTGCCAAAGGTGGGTGAGCGTGGTGGTATATTTATGGGCGATGCCCGAAAAAGTGGGAGACGCAAAAATGCGTATCAAAGTTTTAACATTAGCTGCTGTTAGCAGCTTTAGCCTATTGGCCTCAGCAGCCCCTGCCCTAGCAGGTGGATGTATGAACGGCGCGCCTAATTGCGATATGGGCGTAAAGGTCATGCCTTCAGTGCCGGCTCAGTTTGGTCCGATGACAGTACAAACAATGCACCCGATGGGTCATTTACGTCAGGTTGAATTTCAGCGCGCGCCGCATGTGTCGATTACGCGCGTTCACGGCATGACGCCAAGCGCTGCGTTATCAGATGCGCCAAGCGGATTTACCGGCGGATGTCATCCAACATCTACGCAATACTGCCGCACGGATGTCGGCACGCCAGTGTCTGTTAACCTAGCACCTGCACCGACGCCCGTTGTTGCAACCCCTTATGTTGCGCCAGCTCCTGTCGTTGCGCAGCCCCTGCGTACCGTTGTCGGTCAAGGTTATGACGCGTCTAAATTTGCGCCGCGCCAATATGGAGATGCCTCATTTGTTCCAGGGATCGCTCATGTTCCGACATCTTATGTCGACCGTTCACCAACCAATGCTCAAGCGGCGCTAAATTCAGGCCGTACTATTACGCAGCCTTTAGCTAATGGCGGAATGACGCCTGCTTACGGAATGGATACACCTGCGATGGGCGGCGTAACGCTTCCTGGCACATATTCACAGCGCGTCACCCTACCGGGCACCATGGCACCTTCAATGGGCATGGGTAGCGTAGGATATTCTGCTCCTATGCAAGGCGTGACATTACCAGGCACATATGCGGCTGCTCCAGCCATGGGAATGGGCATGGGCGGACAAGCGACCGCACCTGTTTTAGCTCAAAACGGTACCTATGCGTCTAATGTTGGCGCTGACGGGACTTACTGGGAAAAAACTTCCGGGCCAACAATGTTCGGTGACACAATGGCCACACAGGTCATTTGCAAGCGCAAACTACCAACACAGGTCGTGAACCCAGTTGTAAACATTCCATATCCAGTACCCACGCCGGTACCAACTTGTGGGCCTATGCCGCACGGCATGCATGCAGGCCATGCGGCTCGCTATGGTAAGCCAAAAGGCCGCTGGACTTACTAAGTATCAGCCAAGTTAATTAAAGGATTCTCTCTCTGTGGGGAAAACATGAGCGGCTCTCATCGGGATGTGAGGGCCGCTTTTTTCCTTTGAATTGCATTCACACAAACAAAAAACCTCAAAAAATAGACACCCTTAGTCGAATTTTTGAGACGCTTTTATGCCATTCAAAAATTCCGCTGAAAGCGGGCTAAGCGGCAAGTAATTTGGCGCGCGCAAAATTAACCCAAGAGTAGTGAATTTTTCCGGTGTACCTTAGTTAAAGACAAAATTAAAACTAAGGCGCTGAAACTTTAAGCGGCCCAGCCTCATGCAATTCAAAAGCATTATGCAAAGCCCGCACCGCTAGCTCAGTATATTCCGCGTCGATCAGAACAGAAATTTTAATCTCTGATGTTGCGATAACTTCGATGTTAATGCCGCGCTCAGCCAGCGCTTCAAACATGGTCTGCGCCACACCTGTATGGCTACGCATGCCAATCCCGACAACCGATACCTTGGTCACATTATCATCATATTTGATATCGCCAAATCCAATATCGCCCTTCGCCCCTTCTAAAGCTTTCAACGCTTTCTCAAGATCACGTTTTCCAACGGTAAAGGTCAAGTTGGCGGCATTATCTGCGCGCGAAATTCCCTGAACAATCATATCGACAATAATATTGGCGTCCGACATAGCGCCGCAAACTTTGGCGACCATTCCCGGTGTATCTGCTAGGCTTAAAAGTGTGATTTGCGCTTCGTCGCGCGAATAGGCGACCCCTGAGACGACTCGTTCTTCCATGGTTTCATCCTCATTACAGACTAAGGTTCCAGGGTTTACATCCCCGACTTCGGCCATCGATGTCAAAACACGGATGGGCAGATTATTATTCATCGCCAGCTCGACAGAGCGCGTTTGTAAAACTTTCGCGCCGAGCGAGGCCAACTCTAACATTTCCTCAAAAGCAATACGGTTGAGGCGGCGCGCATCTTTGGCAATACGCGGGTCGGTCGTGTAGATACCGTCCACATCCGTATAAATATCACAGCGATCCGCTTTAAGCGCGACAGCCAGCGCCACAGCCGAGGTATCAGACCCCCCGCGCCCTAATGTGGAAATGCGACCATCATCACTGATGCCTTGAAAGCCCGCCACAACGGCAACATTGCCTTCCTTAAGTGATGGGCCAATGGCAGAACTTTCAATCTCGGCAATGCGGGCTTTCGAATGGGCCATATCGGTACGCAGCGGAATTTGCCAGCCCAGCCAAGAGCGCGCCTTTATCCCGCGGCGGCGCAGCGCAATAGAGAGCAGGCCAGAGGTAACTTGCTCGCCCGTCGCAACGATAGAGTCATATTCATCCTCAATCGCGCCGCCATGCATATCTTCATTGCCGATGCGGTCTGCATCCAGCTCATCGACCAGCGCGACAAGACGGTTCGTCTCCCCGCTCATGGCCGAGACTACAACAGCCACGTCATTCCCGTCTTTCACCTCAGCCTCAACAAGGCGCGAGACGTGACGAATACGCTCCAAATTGGCCACCGAGGTGCCACCAAATTTCATGACGATACGCGCCATCGATAAGTCCCTTATTAAATCAGCGGGCCTTTTACGCGGGTGAGAGGATTTTGCAATAGGGGAGCTTCCGAAAAGACCAAAACCTAATAGCTATACTTCAGAGAGACGCCATAGCTGCGCGGGGCGCCGCGGAAGGTATTATAGCCGATAAAGCCGAAGCCTGAGGTGGCGTAATCCGAATTTGTTAGGTTACGTCCCCAAATGCCGATATCCACGCCGCCCGCAAAGTGAAGGTAGCCCGCACCATCTATAATCTCATATCCTGATTGGCGGCGGTCTTCTCGGCCTTCGGCGTCAAGATAAAAGGCGCTTTGGTATTTTCCATTAGCGTTAAGCGAAGCCTTGAGATTCTGGCCGACCGACCACGCATAGCTAGCCGATAATACGGCGGAGACATTGGAGGCGAATGGCAGCGGGTTTCCGTCAAAGCTCTCCGCATTTTGCGGAACGGCCGGATCGTTAATCTGGTCAATCTCCGTTCCCAATAAGGTTAGAGCTGCAAATAGGTCTAGGCCTTTAAGAGGAGACCAGCTTATATCGGCTTCGAGGCCGTAGGATTTAGCCTCATCCAAATTAGAAAGAGAGTTAGATGTAAATGAGCCGCCATCATCGGTGGAAAAGGGGACGAAAATTCTTGCCTGAGGCTGATCATAAAATTGGTAAAATCCGGCCAGATTCAATGAGATGTTTTCGCGCGCGAATTTCAGGCCGGTCTCCAGTGCGTTTACGGTTTCCGCGCCAAATAATCCTTCATCGCTGAAATGAGTGGCGTTATTAATCACTTCGCCATTAAAACCGCCGCTCTTAAAGCCATTGGCATAAGAGGCATAAAGAAGGGTTTGATCCGTGAGCGTGTAATTAAAGCCCAAATTACCTGAGAAACGGGTATCGCTGATTTTATTCTCACCAACCGCTAAACCCAGACCGTCGCGATTATTCAGGGCAATAATGCCGTCATCAAAATAATGCCGTCCTTCGCCGCTGCCATTAATCGTTTCATGGGTTAAGCGCGCGCCCAACACCGCGTCTAAGCGCGGCGCGATGTGGAACGTATTATAGGTAAAGATAGCGGCGGTCTTACGTGACTGCTTGATAAGGGATTGCAGTGTCGTTGCCGTCCCGTCTGAAGCAGGCGTAGGGCCCGCACGTCCCGGCGCGCCCACATAACGGCACGCGCCCAATAATGTCTCAGGATTAAGCACGCCGCACCAAATAAGATATTCCTGCTGAAAATCTTCCGCTTCCAAGTAGAGCCCGCCCATTAACTCAGCCTTATCGCTGCCATAGCTCAGGCGCAGCTCTTCACTCACTTGAAGGAAGTCACGATCATAAGACAAATTCGCGTTTAAGCTCGCTACGTCAAAAGGCGCCGGCGTGCCATCAAAGTCAAAGCCATATTGCTGATTATAGCCCTCATAAGCCGATATCGAGATGAGGGAGATATCACCAAATTCATGGACCACTTTTACCGAAGCTCCATAAAATTCATTATCTGTATTCTGGATACCGTCGGGGCCGATTGAAATTTCATGCCGGCCTACATCCCGGCTATCATTAAGCGGGGCGGGGTTAATGCCATTATCTTCGGCGTAATGGGCCTTAAGGATGACTTCTGTAGAAGGCGAAGCGTCTAGACGGCCAATTGCGCGAAGGCCAAACTCGCTGCGCTCTCCGCCCGCTTGTGCTGGCGCCGTTACCGCATCATTCGTCGTCACATTTTCTAATACAGAGTCTTGGCTCAGGTAACGACCCGATAGCCGTAAGGAGAAGATATCGCTGACGGGTATCGTCGCCGCGCCCCGTAGATTTACGCGGTCAAAATTACCATATTCTCCGGCAATATATCCGGTCTTTAAATCCCCGGGCAAAACTGCATTGAAATTAATCGCCCCGCTAGATGCATTGCGTCCATAAAGCGATCCCTGCGGGCCTTTTAGAACTTCGGCGCGCTCAATATCAAAAAGTAGCGGGCTGGTCTGTACGTTCGTTGCTTGATAAACGCCGTCAACATATATGGCCGCTGCTGTCGGCGTTAGGGCCTGATGATCCACCGCGCCAATGCCTCGAACTTGAAAAGCGACCTGACTCCCATTGGCGACAGCCGCCTGCAGGCCCGAAACACGCTGGGTGAGTTCTTCTGCGCCGTCAAAACGCGAGAGCTCGTCACCGTCAATAACGGAAACGCTTAACCCCAATTCGTGTACATCTTTTTCAAGCTTAGTGGCTGTGACAATAATTTCGCTATCTTGAGCCTGCGCAATGGCGGGATGAAAAGCCAAAAACGTCATAGCCGTTGATGCGAGTAAACCGTTAAATCGAGTAGTTGCAGACAAAGTAGAAATCCTATTTGAATAAAAGAAGCGCGGACGGATAAGGTATTCGCGTAGCATTTCAACCCCGAAAAAGGCCTATTTGAAAGGACAGATTGCCCCTCCCACAACGGCGGCAAGTCAGGTGTCTACCAGCCAGCTGCGTATGCTTTTGAACCGCGCCTATGCGTCTCATTGCTATCCTCGTTCATCCCGCTTAAAGACCCATCATGGCCCATCCACAAACAGCCCCTGAAACAATATCCCGCGTTTCCGTCGACCCCGCAGAAATGTCGAGCTTCTCGCGCATGGCCGCGGATTGGTGGGATCCAAAGGGTCCTTTTAAGCCCTTGCATATTATGAACAGCGCTCGACTAAACTTCATCAAAGAGACTCTCTGCGAGCACTTTCATCGCGATCCGGATGTTGACTTACCTTTGCAAGGCCTACGCATTTTAGACATAGGCTGCGGCGGCGGCCTTCTTTGCGAGCCCCTCACCCGTCTGGGCGCAAAGATGACGGGGGTGGATGCCCTAGAGAAAAATCTTAAAACGGCGAAAACCCACGCCGAAGAAATGGGGCTAGAAATTGATTACCGCCACGGCACAATCGAACAGATGGTCGCCAACCTTGCTAAAAAGGGGGGCGATAAGCCGTTTGATGCCGTTCTTAATATGGAAGTCATAGAACATGTCGCCAACCCACCAGAATTCATGGCCGATTGCGCAGCTATGGTTCGGGACGGCGGAATTATGTTTTGCTCGACCATTAACCGTACAATGAAGGCTTTCGCCTTCGCCATATTAGGCGCAGAGTATGTGTTACGCTGGCTCCCCAAGGGCACACATCAATATAATAAATTCATCAAACCCCAGGAAATTCGGCGCTGGCTCTTAGATGCGGGTCTTGCCCCGCAACCCAGTGTAGGAATGAATCTGAACCCACTTACCAGTGTTTGGCGATTTAGTGATGATGTATCCATTAACTACGTGACGGTCGCAG
>JAHDCL010000016.1:24264-28074 GCA_020629875.1 Hellea sp. | reverse complement strand
TTAATTAATGGAACCGTATCATCCATGTAAGCGTTGGCTAAGTATGAATTGTGTATAACAAGGAGGCTAGCATGTTGCCTATCACATTCAAAATGGCAAAATTGGCGGATTTTCGCGCCCCGACCACCCGTATTTTATTTGGTGAGCGACTGAAACAAGTCGCACAAATTCAATCATCAATTGATGCGCACGGACTTTTAAATCCCCTTGTCGTCATGCGTCACCGCAATAAGTTGGTCGTTGTCGATGGCAAAAAACGGCTCGCAGCCTTACGCAGAATGCGGTTTTCAGGTGAGTTGCCTCGTTCTTTGGTTAACGTTCCTTACATTACCACCAACCAAGAAACGTGCGACCGAGAGACGCCCATGTCCTTGCTCTCTAATCGGGAACGATATGAAGAGGTATTGAAGATGAGGAAAATGGGATATGGGCTTATGCAAATCGCCGCTGAGCTTTATGTTTCTAAAAACTGCGTGAGAGAGCTGCTTTACATTACTCGCCTATCACCTCGCCTACGAAAGGCCTTCTTTTCTGACACGCTCACAATGGCACAGGCCCGAGCATTTGCGGCGCTGCCCAGTCCAGAGGCTCAAGATCAGCTATTTCTTGCCCTCGGTCCTTTTGCTAATGCGCCGGACATCTTAAGCGCGATAGAAGCCGGGGAGACTGTCATCAACATCGAAGATGATAACGTCATTATCCTTCCGAGCCGACGTCCGCTGACGCCTTATCATACTGGCCCAGAGGACCTCGCCGCTTAGTTCAATTTCTTCGATGGGTCAGGTATTATCGTGTCGGGCAAAGGCGCGATAGTTACGCCCTCGTCGTGGAGCTCTTTTGCCTCTGTTAATGAAGCCTCGCCATAAATCGCTCGCTCTTCTTTTTCACCGTAATGAATAGCCCGCGCCTCATCGGCAAATTTTTCGCCAACATAGTCGCACTTCTCTTCTATCTCTTTTCGGATGGTTTGCGCGGCTTCGTTCATCATCGCTAAAGCCTCTTTACGCCGAGAGGCCATAGCTTCCTTTTTTCGAGACGTTGAAATATTTGGCGCCATAATCGCCTTTTCGACTTTTGCAGACCCGCAATATGGACATTGGACGAAGCGCTTTTTTCGTTGCTCCTCATAATCTGAGGAGCTCGAAAACCAGGCTTCGAAGTCGTGGTCATGCCGGCATATAAGATTATATTTTATCATATTTTATAATCAGGATTATGGTTCCAAGCTGGAATTTTACGCCGCGCTTCCTTAACATCATTCAAATCTATTTCTGCGCAAATATATCCTGGCTCATCGCCTGACAACTGAGCTCGTATATCTCCCCAAGGCCCGATAATTAAACTATGCCCATAAGTCTTGCGTCCATCCTCATGTTCGCCCCCTTGAGCCGGCGCAATTATGAAGCTGCCGGTTTCAATGGCGCGGGCCCTCAAAAGACTCTCCCAATGCGCTTCCCCTGTTGGCCGCGTGAAGGCTGCTGGGACCGCAATTATATCCGCTTCTGACTGCGCATAGTGACGATAAAGGCCCGGAAATCTTAGGTCGTAACAAATAGTCAGACCTAGGTTGGCGCCCTCAATTGCTGCCAGTACCGCTTGGTGCCCACGGTCATAAACATTAGACTCTTTCCATGTCTCTTCGCGAGAAACTTTCACATCGAAAAGGTGTATTTTATCATAGCGAGCTACAATATCGCCTTTTGGACTAAATAAATACGACCTATTCGCCGCCCGCTGATCGCCCGTTTTAATCGCCAGAGATCCCGCAAGAAGGTTTACGCCTAGCTCTTTCGCGAGAGCCTTAAAGGTTTTAACACCCACATCATGGGGCTCGTCGGCGATACTCGCAAATAGGCGTTTTGGAGATCGCTGAAGAATATTTGTCATTTCAGGCGTCGCAATAAAGCTGGCACCTTCGCTCGCCGCCCCGCGAATTAATATTTCTGCGGCATGAAGATTAGCGGCGATATCCACGCCAGACCGCAATTGTATGGCCGCAATTTTCATCTAAGCGAGAAGCGGGTCCAAACCGCCTTTGGCGTCCAATGCATAGAGATCATCACATCCGCCAATATGTTTACCATCAATAAAAATCTGCGGGAATGTATTCGCGCCATGCGAACGCTTTCGCATTTCAGCGCGAACTTTTGCATCCATGAATGCTGGGATATCTTCAAAATTCGCGCCTTTACTTTTCAGCAGCGCCTTGGCCCGTGAGCAATAGGGGCACATCATTTTGGTGTAAATTTCAATTTTCGCCATGAACAATCCTTAAGCTCTTGCCGCCCTTATGTAGGAATCGAAGCTGGTTTGACAACCCGCGCTAATGTGATCGCACTTACATTTTCGGCTCCTGCCCGTTTAAGAGTGCGCGCGCAGGATTCCAGTGTTGCGCCAGTCGTCATGACATCATCTACCAGAACAATCTTGGCGCCCTTTATCCGTTCAAGCGCACCCGTCCTGACTTGAAAAGCGCCTTGGACATTACGCTTGCGGCTGGATGAAGAGCGGCCCCCTTGCGTTGCCGTTGCACGGGTGCGCATCAAAATGTCAGGATCAAAAACCGGATCGCTAATCTTCGCTAAGGCCCGCGCCAGTAACGCCGATTGATTATAACGCCGCTTTATCCTTCGCGAAACATGAAGAGGCACTGGCACTATATAACTTGCCCCCTCCAGACAATTTCGGCCAGCACGCCTCATATGCCCCGCAAACATTTGCAAACCCTGCGTTCTGCCGCCATGTTTAAAACTCAGCACTAATCCGCGAGAAGCATCATTATACTCAAACCCTGCCCGAGCCATATTATAGGCTGGTAGTTTAATGAGGCACCTTCCGCAGAGTGCCTCACGTCCTTCATCAAACTCAAAGGGGAATCCGCAATGGGCACAACATGGTTCATCGAGGAATTTAAGTTGCGCCCAGATATCACCTTCAGTACCGCAAGCCTCAAGGCTGCCGGTCAAAAGCGACTGCGGGGGCAAAACAATATTAATCGCCCGCAACATAACTTCTTTAATCTGCGGCGAAATCTCCAACACGCTTTCCTTTTTTTGTATCACATAGCATATCAGTCCCATGACTGACGTAAATGCCCCGCCAGATATATTTGATGAGCGCCTGCTCGCGCTACGGCGCGCCCGCGCAGCGAGGAGAGAAGAGTCCTTTCTGCTAAAACGCGCCGTTTCCGACGCTGTCGAACGGTTACTCGATGTGAATCGCAATTTTGAAAAAGTCCTAATTTTGGGTGAAGCTAGCATAGGGAGTGCCTTGCGCGGAATGTTGCCACACCAAAAATTTGGCAAAATTGAATGCTACGGCTCTCTTGAAGCCTTACCGCCCAAAAATGACTTTGACTTAGCCCTATCTCTGTTACGCCTACAAAGTGAAAATGACCTACCAGGGGCGATCATTCAGCTTGGACAGGCATTGAAGCCTGACGGTTTATTTGTTGCGGCTATGTTTGGCGGTGATACTCTCACTGAGTTACGGCAAGCATTTTATAAAACGGACGATGATATATTGGCTGGCCTCACCCCACATGTCTACCCAATGGCGAGTTACACTCAGGCAGCTGGGCTATTAACTCGCGCGGGGTTAAATCAACCAGTCGTCGACACGGATAGATTTACCGTCTCATATCAAACATTTTACAGATTAATTTCAGACTTGAGGGATCTCGGGGAGACAAATGTTTTAACTGCGCAGCGGAACAAATGTTTGCCAAAGCTGTATGGGACGGCATTACAAAAAAACTACGCCGATCTATTTTCACGTAACGATGGAAAACTTACCTGCACCTTCGAAATT
>JAHDCL010000016.1:0-24164 GCA_020629875.1 Hellea sp. | reverse complement strand
CTACGCCGATCTATTTTCACGTAACGATGGAAAACTTACCTGCACCTTCGAAATTCTGTGGCTGACCGCATGGGCGCCTCATGAAAGTCAGCAAAAACCATTGAAGCCGGGTAGCGCCAAAATGTCTTTGAAAGAAGGGTTACGGCGAACGGCCACGGACGCAAATTAGAACAATGGAGTCCAAAAGAACCACTCTCAGCGGAGAACTTCTATTTTTCGAATCTACGCCCTTTGGGTAATCTATCTCTCAGCTCCTGCGCGAGCGGAATATCCGCCGGTACCAAATCTAAATCTAATATACTATCTGGAAAAACCCACTTTAACCTTTGTCCTTCATTGGACCGCGCAAATCCATCCCATTGTCGGCACAAATAAAGCGGCATGAAAAGATCAAATTCTTCATAAGCGTGACTAACAAATGAGAAGGGTTGAAGACACCGTTCGCAAGGCTCCACACCGAGCTCCTCGCGCAACTCCCGCACAATGGTCTGCTCTGGTCGCTCGCCTTCTTCAATTTTCCCGCCCGGAAATTCCCATAACCCCGCATGAGCCTTCCCCTCTGGTCGCTCGCACATCAAAATTCGCCCGTCAGAATCTAACAAGGCGCAGGCTGCAACGTATAAAACCATTCGCAATTTCTCTATTTAGAGTCAAATAACTTAGCTGCGGTAATCCGCGTTTATTTCAATGTAACCATGCGTCAAATCGCAGGTGTAGACGGTGGCTTCTCCGTCGCCTAAGCCCAAGTCAACTCGTATCAATATTTCATCTTGCTTCATATAGGCGGCACCGACCTCTTCGGTGTAGTCCGAAGCAACTTGGCCACGTTGCGCAAGTAAGTGCGGGCCCATCCAAATTGATAATTTGTCGCGTTCTGCAGGCTCACCTGCTTTGCCAACCGCCATAACAACACGGCCCCAATTGGCATCCTCCCCTGCAATAGCCGTTTTAACCAATGGCGAATTTGCGATACTCATGCACACTTTCTTAGCGCTGATATCACTAACCGCGCCGCTCGCCTTAATGGTTACAAACTTGGTGATGCCTTCGCCATCTTTAATAACCTGCATAGCCAAATCGTGAAGAACATCTCGCAAAGCACTTTTAAACCCAGCTAGACGCGGATCAGATAGACTCGTAATTTGTTCATGCTCAGCTCTGCCGCTGGCTAAGAGCAAGAGCGTATCAGACGTCGAGGTATCACTATCCACTGTTATGGCATTAAATGTCGTTTGTGTAAGTTCGGAAAGAAGGTCTTGTAGTACAGGCTGAGAAATTTTCGCATCAGTTGCTACAAAAGACAACATTGTTGCCATATCGGGAGCAATCATCCCTGAGCCTTTAGCAATACCGTTAACCCTTATTTGCACACCGTCAATTTCCGCCGTCGCCGTCGCACCTTTCGCATGGGTATCAGTTGTCATAATGGCTCGTGCGGCCCCCTCCCAGCCATCACCATCCAATCGATTTTTTATTTCTGGGAACTTCGCGACAACTTTCGAGGCATCGAGAGGCTCGCCAATCACGCCTGTAGAGGCAAGAAATACCGACTTAGCGGAGCAGCCAAATTGAGCGGCAATACCTTGCGCCGTCTCGACCACCGCGTCGCGGCTTTTTTGACCTCCAAAAACATTCGCAGTACCCGAGTTAACAACGACTATTCTGGGACCGTCAGTATCAGTCTCTAAGGCTTTGCGGGACCATTCTACTGGGGCGCCGGGGCATAAATTTTGTGTGAACACACCCGCCACCTGCGTACCGGCTTGGGCACGCAAAACCCAAAGATCTGTACGGCCCTTATATTTTACACCGGCTTCTGCGGTCGCCATGTCAAACCCCGCTAATGGCGGCAATGTTGGGAATGTCTTGGGCGCAAAGGGCGAGATTTTATACTTACTCATTTTCAGATATGTCCGTTGTCTCTTCAGTATCGGATTGACTTACTACAGCTTGTCCAAAGAGAAGTTTAATATCTCCCTGCGCTCTGAGTGATTTAAGGATATTTTGTATTTCGTCATAGGTCATAAAATTGAGGATTTCGCTCCTCATTTCTTCAAATGTAGGCTGGGGAGCTTTTCGGCGATTTTGCACTTGCAAAATATGCCAACCATATTCTGTTTTAAAGGGGTCTGATATTTCACCTTTTTGAGTGTTAAACGCAACTTGGGTGAACTTTGCCTCCAGCATGTCATTTGTAAAATATCCTAAATTTCCGCCCTTATCGCGACTACCCTCATCTTCAGATATTTCCCGGGCTAGAGCTGCAAAATCTTCTCCGTCCTTCAGTTTTTTAGCAATCTCTCTGGCTGTCTCCTCGTTTTTTAACAGAATGTGGCGCGCCTGAACCTCGTCACCCCGATCTCGCAGGCTGGCTTGCTCATCATACATGCGGCGAATAGTGGTCTCATTGACAGTGTTTTTGAGATGGTTTTCGACTAAAATATTACCCAAAATTCGTTCTCTCGCTGCCGCAAGGCGGCGTCGCGTCTCGTCCTCTTGGTCGAGAGATTGCCGCAGAGCATCAAGAGCCAAAAGGCGCTGGTCAATCAATTCATCCAACACTTTTTGAAAGATGGGCTGACCAGGCGTCAGGGGCGAACCCTCTTCAATTAGGCCTTGCGAGGCGGCTGTGCGTTCCACGTCCGAGAGATAAATTTTTGTTCCGTCGATTTCAGCGACCTCTGTGTCGCCAAGGCGAATGACCCCCTCTCCAAATGGAGAATTATCGGACATAACAAGCCTGTCTTGACAGGCCGCAAGGGTGAGCGCTCCCACAATCGCGATTACTGTTAGAAATTTGACCTGTTTCACGCTGATTTTACTCGCATTTTGACTGTTTTACTTTGGGCCATTTCATTGACTTAGAGCATGACCGTCCCTAAGTCACCACAAAGCATGTATTCTGCAAAGCGCATTCTGTGCGTCTCTGCCCGTAAGGAGCCCCCATGTTAGGGATAGCGAAGAAGATTTTCGGCACGGAAAATGACCGAAAACTAAAAAAATTACGTCCATTGGTCGAAAGCATTAACGCGCTTGAGCCCCAATTTGAGCAAATGACAGATGACGCGCTAAAGCTGAAAACCGAAGAGTATAAAAAGCGCCATGAAGACGGCGAAAGCCTCGACGATTTGCTGCCAGAGGCCTTTGCTACAGTCCGCGAAGCCGCGAAAAGAACCCTCGGGCAACGCCATTATGATGTGCAGCTTATTGGCGGTATTACACTGCACCGCGGCGAAATCGCCGAGATGCGAACAGGTGAAGGTAAAACACTTGTTTCTACCTTGGCCGCTTATCTAAATGCGCTAACGGGCAATGGCGTTCACATTGTCACCGTCAATGACTATCTCGCCAGCCGTGATGCGGAATGGATGGGACAAGTCTATAATTTCCTTGGCATGACAGTGGGATGTATCAACAATCATGAAGCTTATGGAAGCGAGCGTAAGGCCGCTTATAATTGCGACATAACCTATGGCACGAATAATGAATTTGGGTTCGATTATCTTCGCGATAATATGAAATATTCGCTCGAGGAAATGAGCCAGCGCGGGCATGTTTATTCTATCATCGACGAGATTGACTCCATTTTGATTGACGAAGCGCGTACCCCCTTGATTATCTCTGGACCCACGGATGATAAATCTGACTATTACCGCACAATTGATACATTCATCCCGTCCATTGCCGAGGATGGTTATGAGGTGGATGAAAAGGCTCGTACCGCGACCTTCAATGAGGCAGGCAACGAGCAAATCGAAAATATATTGCGAGAAAATGGCTTGTTAGAGGGTGAAAGCCTCTACGACATTGAGAACATCACAATCGTCCATCACATCAACCAAGCTTTAAAAGCGCATAAGCTCTATGTTCGCGACAAAGACTATATTATTAAAAATGATGAAGTCGTGCTAATTGATGAATTTACGGGCCGCATGATGGATGGGCGCCGCCTCTCCGAAGGCCTACACCAAGCCATCGAAGCCAAAGAGCAAGTCGATATCAAGCCAGAGAATGTTACGCTCGCATCTGTTACCCTGCAGAATTATTTCCGCCTCTATGACAAATTATCCGGCATGACGGGCACCGCCGAAACTGAAGCCAGTGAATTCGCGGAAACCTATGGATTGGAAGTACTTGTCATTCCAACAAACAGACCTATCCAGCGAATTGACAATGAAGACGTAATTTACCGCACTGAAGGCGAGAAGTTTAAAGCCATTGTCGATGAGATTGAGCGCTGCTCTGCTAATAAACAGCCCATGCTGGTCGGCACGGTATCCATTGAAAAGTCTGAGAGCCTCTCTCGTTACCTAACGGAGCGAGGGGTAGAGCATCGGGTACTAAATGCTCGTTTTCATGATGAAGAAGCGTCAATCGTTGCCCAAGCCGGCGTGCCTGGAGCGGTCACAATCGCCACAAATATGGCGGGCCGCGGAACGGATATTCAACTCGGTGGCAATTTGGAAATGCGCATTGAACAAGAAGTTGACCCAGCTTTGGACGAAGGTGACAAGGCCCGCGCTATTGACAAAATCAAAGACGAGATCGCTGTTCTTAAACAGGAAGCGCTTGCCGCAGGCGGACTTTATGTTTTGGGTACAGAGCGTCACGAGTCGCGCCGTATCGATAACCAACTTCGCGGACGGACAGGCCGCCAAGGCGATCCAGGCCGGTCCAAGTTTTATCTATCCACCGAAGATGACCTCATGCGGATTTTCGGGGGTGACCGCCTCAAGTCCATGATGGGCAAAATGGGGTGGGAAGAAGGCGAAGAGCTAACCAACCGCTTTATGTCGAAAGCCGTTGAGCGCGCACAAGTCCGTGTTGAGACGCGTAATTTTGATATCCGGAAAAACCTTCTGAAGTATGATGACGTGATGAATGATCAGCGCAAAACAATTTTTGAACAGCGCATGGAGTTTATGACAGATGACGATGTGTCTGACGTTATTGAAGATTTCCGTCATCAATGCTGCGAGGATTTGATTGAAGAGTATATTCCAAAGAAAGCCTATGCCGAGCAGTGGGATATTGAGGGCTTGACTGAGAAGGCCAAAGAAACACTCGCTATGGAAATTCCTTTTGCCGACTGGGCTAAGGAAGAGGGCATCGCTGATGAAGAAATGAGCGAGCGTTTGAAGAAAACCACAGACGACGCCTTCAGACAACTCACCGATGGCATCGACGCCGGTGAGATGCAGCGCGTTGAGAAACAGCTCCTCCTCCAAGTAATTGACCAAAATTGGCGTGAGCATCTTCAGCAGCTTGATAACTTAAAATCTGTGATTGGCATGCGGGCTTATGGGCAACGCGATCCGCTTAATGAATATAAGTCTGAGGCCTTCACGCTGTTTGATAAATTACTCACCGATCTACGCGAGGGCGTGACGAAAGCAGTCACCAGGCTCCTGATTAATGTTCAAATGCAGCGCCAACAGGAGCAGCTCCAAGCCCAACAGCAGGCCCAATTCGGAGCGCGTTCTCCAATGGATATGATGAGTCAGGCGCCCGCGGCACCTAGCTTAGCAGAACCCGACTTCGAAGGCGTCTCGCGGAACAGTCCATGCCCCTGCGGATCAGGGAAAAAGTTCAAACACTGTCACGGTAAGGCTGCTTAAGAGCTAAACGAAGAGGCATCTTGCAAACGCGATTTAGTGTTTGCGAGTTTTCGTGCTTACTGCCTAAGGTTCCATCATTGGCTGAATAGAAAAAGGACGTCGCGGACCTCAAAACAGTGAGCCTTCCCTAATTTCTTACTCAATCACTAATATCAGTGGTAATCCGTTGGCAGATTATTTCGCCTTCGGAATAAAAAGTGAGGCATAAAAGTCACGCTCAATGCTTTTTCTCCTTTTTTGCGGGATATTTTGCCCGCGCCTTGGGGTGCATCAATATTGGGCATATAAGCACAGATAACCATCAAAGGGCACTGAATGGGCTCGTTCAGGGCAAAACTCTTCGCGATTATCTAAGCATCCCTCTATCTCCAGCTCATGATTTTCATGTGTCACCACGTTGGGTGAACAATAAATAACGGAGATAAACATGAAAAAGCTTCTTTTAGGGTCCGCCGCACTTCTTGCTGCAACAGCTGCGCCAATGGCGGCCCAAGCTGGGGATATTAGCGTTTCAACATCTATTGATTACGTGACTGACTATGTATTCCGCGGAGTTAGCTTAGCTGACACAGCCATTCAGCCAGGTGTCGAAGTATCAGCAGGTGATTTCACCGTCGGCGCTTGGTTCTCAACAGGTGTTGGAGACACATCACTCTTCGCTGGTGACGAAGTAGACCTTTATGCTAGCTATAGCTTCGCTCTTTCTGACACAATCAGCACGGATGTGGGCATCACTTACTATCACTATCCACAAGGCGGCAGCCTTTTTGAAACTGAGGACGGCGGCGCAGGAACATATGAAGTGTTTGCAAGCCTAGGCTTCGATACAGCGCTCTCACCTTCAGTCTCAGCATATTACGACCTTACACTTGAAGCGCTCACTCTTGAGGGCGGCGTAGGACACAGCTTCCCTGCAGGTGACAAAACAAGTTTTGACCTTGGCGCAACAGTCGGTCTTGTCGATGGAGACGGTTTCTCATATGAGTATGGTTCCGCCTCTGCTTCACTTGGCTATGCCTTCACAGATGCGGTTTCAGCGTATGTTGGCGCCAATTTTGCTCTTAGCTCAGAAGAATCTTTGAACTATAAAAAGCTTCTTCAGGGTGAAGGTAAAGACAGCCTCTTATTCTTCGGCGCTGGTATTGCCGCTGGATTTTAAGATCTAAAAGTTCTCGAAGGGGAGAAAACGGGGCCACCGTTAAGGCTCTGCCGATAGGCAGGGCCTTTTTTATACTCAAAGTAAAGAACGGCCGATATCTAGAAACTTATCACGACGGCGTTTGATAAGGGCTTTCGGATCAAGCTTAGAAAGCTCATCAAGTGATTTAATAATTTCAGCGCCAACCGCTTTAACTGTTTCGGCCTGAGAGCGATGCGCCCCGCCGATAGGCTCTTTAATGATTTTATCAATTACGCCCAGACGCTTTAAATCCTGCGCCGTAATCTTCATCGCTTGCGCGGCATCTTTGGCCCGCGCGCCATCGCGCCACAAAATCGACGCGCAGCCTTCGGGCGAAATGACGGAATAAATAGAATGCTCAAGCATCATGACATTATCCGCCGTCGCAATAGCGACCGCGCCGCCTGAACCGCCCTCACCCGCAATAACGGACACAAAGGGCACTTTAATAGAAAGCCCTTTATCGATAGAGCGCGCAATCGCCTCGGCTTGGCCGCGTTCTTCCGCGCCGCGCCCGGGGAAGGCCCCAGCCGTGTCGACAAAACTCACCACAGGAATATTAAACCGCTCGGCGAGTTCCATTAGGCGGACCGCTTTGCGATATCCTTCGGGTTGAGCCATGCCAAAATTATGTTTTAGGCGCGTTTCTGTATCTGTGCCTTTTTCGTGGCCCATCACAACAACGCTGCGCCCGCGAATTTTACCGAGCCCGCCGAGCAAGGCATGGTCATCCCCAAATTTGCGGTCCCCCGATAAAGGTGTGTAGTCCGAAACGAGGCCTGCAATATATTCGCTAAAATGTGGCCGCGCAGGATGGCGCGCCACTTGAGTCTTCTCCCAAGGGCCTATTTTTGAATAGACGGTTTTAAGCTGCGCTTTGGATTTTTCGCGCAGTTCCTCTATGCCTTTCGCCGCCTCGCCGCCTTCGGCGATAAGGGCTTCAATCTTATTATCCAGCTCGGCGACAGGCCGTTCAAAATCAAGATAGGTGCGTGCCATAAATAAGGGCCTTCATTATTAAGCCGCGCACAATAGCGGGGTAAATGGGGAGGTAAAGGGAAGAATCAACTCTCGTTCCGAATGATTTCCAGATGTTGAACTAGCTTGCTGTCGGTGTGGCTAGTCTGCTCATTAAGCTGCCACATACCCCAAGCCTCGGTCATCATGTGAACATGATCGCCATTTTTCTTTAATTGAGTAAGAGCATTAATAAGATACTCTAATCCCTGTTCATTGGCATTAATTTCAACCTTCTCATCGTCAACAATTTCAACTGAAATTCTCATTCAAAGCTTCCAGCTCTTCTCGCTCACCTCATGACCGTATCTTTGTACAAAGAGACGCTTGATGCGTCTTTGCCATTGATGGGCGGATTCCAACTCCATCCCTTCGGCAAGGATGACTGTATCCGTGAAGACCTTTGAGGTTAGCGGCTTCTTTTTATCTTTGAGCAAGTCTGCGCCCTTCACGCCTGCGCAGAAATCCCATTTATCGCACAGCTCTTCTAGGAAGAGGTTCAAATCTTCGGCAAGGTCAGGGTGATGGAGAGTCTTTTTGGGCATATTATTTAGCTAGCTAATGGGTGTTTGGTTTCGACGAGCTCACGCATACGCTCATCCAGCACATGTGTATAGATTTGAGTCGTGGAAATATCCGCATGCCCCAAGAGCGTCTGCACAGAGCGTAAATCAGCGCCGTTGGAAAGCAGATGCGTTGCAAAAGCATGGCGCAAAACATGGGGTGAAATTTTGGCAGGATTTAAACCCGCTTTGGCGGCAAGCTCCTTAAGGAGCTGCGCAAATCGTTCGCGCGTCAGATGACCCAGCTTTGATGAACTTGGAAAGAGGAATGTCTTGGCGCGGTCTTTGGCAATGATGTTGTTCGGCAGCATATCTTCGCGCAGCTTTAGCCATTCGGCGATAGCGCGCTGCGCTGCCCCCGTTAGCGGGACTAGCCGCTCGCGCCCGCCCTTACCTTTAATCATCAAGCAATTATCGCGGCGGTTCGTGGCGCTGACTTTAAGGGTTACAAGCTCGCTCACGCGAAGCCCGCCCGCATAAAGAATTTCGAGCAGGCAAAGCATACGCATACCCTTGGGCGTCTTATTGTCTTCCGCCGCTTCGAAGAGCGCATTGACATCCGCCTCGCTCATTATTTTGGGTAAGGGCCGGCCTTGTTTCGGCCCGCGCAGGCTATGCGCCGGGTTATCTTTGCGCAGGCCTTCGACTTGAAGGAATAAGCAAAATTGTTTCATAGCCGAGAGCTTTCGCGCGGCGGTTGACGGCGCGAGGCCTTTCTTCGACCATCGAGCTAATACGCCCTCCAGAGACCCTGTGCCAACCGTGAGCAGGTCTTTCTTTCCAATGACAGACGCCCAATCGGTCAGGTCACGGCGATAGGCGGTGAGCGTATTTTCAGACGCCCCGCGCTCCGCGCTCATCATCTCAAGAAAACTGTCTATGAGGCGGGCATTACTCATAGGCCTTTGGCAAAGTCCTCTGCCGCAAGTCGGCCCGCAAATTGCGGCAGACCTGCGGTCTGAAGCGCGTTAATCACAGCCGCCATTGAGGGATCATCTAATGTCCCGCGCTCTATCATCATAGCCGCGCGTAAAGCCGTTTCAGCGCGCGAACCAGCTTTGGCGGCCGACCTTAGCGCCAGTAAGTCTCCAGATTTAATCGAAAGGCCGCTACCATTGCCGACGCCTTCTAAAATTTCCTCGGCGCCACCTGATAGGCGTGAACCCATCGCTGTTGCGATAAATGTATCGCGTATAGCGCGGCGTTTTTCTGAGCCCGTTCCTGCCAGGCGACTCTCAATATCTTCTCCCAATGTCCCCAAGGTAAACCCATTTCCCAATGCATCTGCAACTAATGCAATGCGAAGCTTTTGAGGGCCTTCTGGAAGAGCTTGGTAAAACCCCTGCAAGGTTCCAATATCGCCTCGCTCTATAGCCGCGCGAGTAAAGAGTTTTAGATCCGCTTCGGCCTGAAGGCTTGCTGGAATAATGGCGAGGTTATTTTCGAAGAGCTTAGCGAAGCGTGAAAAAACACCTTTCTTGTCGGCCGCAACCAGCATTAACGCCATGGCCTGAGCCGAACTACGTGCATCACCACTTGAATTCGCGAGCTGAAAAATCTGCGCCGTGCCCTGAGGTCCGATATTCGCTTTGGCGGATTCTAGATCAAAACTCGACGAGGCGATTAAGTCATTCTGGTTAAAGGCAAGGTCAGAAAAAACCGAATTTATCTGCGCATCACTAAGTTGATTAGCAAAATCGAAGACGGCCTTTACGCGATCCTCGGCTTTCGCCTCAGGGTTAGTTGCCGTATCCGCAGAAAGGCCGACCCGCTCTCCGCTCGCACGCTCTGCCATAACCATCAAAAGCGGATCTGATATGTTCTTTGTGCTTGGCAGGGTTTTAGAGGCCCCGGTCAGAACCTTCATCAAGCCAAAAAACTGGGCATCTTCATAACCGGTGCCCTGTAGTAATTCTGTCGTTAGTTCCGCAGCAGAAATTTCTTCACGCTCGACATGACAAAAGGCCCGAAGTTTAGCCCAATGCGGGGCTCCCCGTCCTTCGGTAATATTATCTGCGGTTTGACAGGCAGCGCCGACATCTCCGGCTGCAAGCGCGAGATCCGTACGAACCGCAGGGTCCCGCGTGATTTCAGGATTTCTAGCTGCAAGATTTTCGAGCGCAGCTTTATCGCCCAGCGCCATAACGGTTTTCAATCGTGTCTGATCATATTCAGCCGTTTCACCTTCAGGAGGTACCCCTGCCGAAAGGATAACAGTCTCAATCATATCTCTCACAATGTCTTTATCGGATGAGAGCGGTAAGTTTTTTATAAGGCGAACTGCGGTTTTCGCTGATGTTCCCTGCCAAAGCGCAGCATCCAGTCCGCCCGTGCGCGCATCAATCACGCCCGCATCATAGGCCTGCGCAGCACCCAATTGCCCTGTTTCAATAGATTGAGCGAAAGCCATAGCTGGCACCAGAGCGAAAACTGTCGTTAAAAGGAGGGTTTTCATCTTATTTCTCATATGTGTCAGGTAGCTCTATAGTTTGTAGCTCTTGCGGAGCATTATCTGCTGAGGCTCCTGATAAGAGCCAGAAAAACGCCACTAAGAAGAGCACCAAAGCTATCGCGCCGCCTATCACAATTTTCTTCATTTTGCCTACCTTTACAAAGATTCCTACGCATATTGCGCTTTAAGTATTGAGCATAGGTTATTTTACGCTCATATTAAGGCAAATTTCCGCGTTTATCACCAGCGCCTAACACATATGGGCCGCAGGAAACACGCGAGACAAAGGAACAGGCTGATGAGCCCGGACATAACCACACGTCCCATTGCCCTTGTAGGCTTGATGGGGGTCGGGAAAACAACCGTCGGACGACGGCTGGCAAAGAAGCTTGGCCGAAGTTTTTATGATTCTGATGATGAAATTGAAGCGGCCTCGGGCCGCACAGTTGCGGGATATTTTCGAGATCACGGCGAAGCCGAGTTTCGAAATGGTGAACGCCGCGTTATTGAACGTCTGCTGGACGGCAAGCCCATAATCCTCGCGACAGGCGGAGGTGCGTTCATACCTGATGAAACACGTCAAATTTTAAACGACAAGGCCTTAACGGTATGGCTCAAGGGAGACTTTAATACCATTATGGAGCGTGTCAGCCGCAACCGCGAAAAACGCCCGCTACTGCGGGTCGCGGATCCTCGCGCAAAAATGCGGGAGCTCATGGATGCTCGGCATCCTCTTTACGCTAAAGCCCACATAACAGTACCAATTGCACGGGGACCGCATATCCGCACGGTCAATAAAGTTATACGCGCCATCAAAGCGCATGAAAGTAAGAACAAATGATGACTGTCTCACTTGAGCTCGGCCCTCGAAGCTATGACATCGTCATTGGGCAGGACCTGCTGGAAAATGCAGGGAAATATTTATCACCTCACCTAAAGGCGAAACGCGTGGCTATTGTCACTGATGAAACAGTTTATGCCCTTCATGGGGAGACCTTGGAAGCAGCACTCTCCGATTATGAAACCCATATCGTTGTGCGGCCAGAAGGCGAAAGTCAGAAGAGCTTTGACGGATTGCAAGCGGTGTTAGATGCATTGTTTAAAGCAGGATTTGATCGCAATGATACAGTTGTGGCATTTGGCGGCGGTGTTATTGGCGACCTGACGGGTTTTGCGGCGAGTATCTACAAACGCGGCTGTCAATTTATTCAAATTCCCACAACCCTTCTCTCTCAAGTCGATAGCTCTGTTGGCGGCAAGACTGCAATTAACAACGCCTATGGGAAAAACCTTATTGGTGCTTTTTATCAACCCAAATTAGTGTTGGCAGACACCTCGGTTTTAAAAACCCTGCCCGAACGCGAATTAAAAGCTGGCTACGCGGAGGTCGTAAAGTATGGCCTGCTAGGCGACAGAAAATTTTTCCATTGGCTCGACGAAAACGGCCATGACGTCTTAGCCCTAAAACCCGAATCTATCGCCCATGCCGTAGCCGTATCGTGTAAAACAAAAGCCCGTATCGTGGCCGCGGACGAGCTTGAGCGCGGCGAACGCGCCTTACTTAATCTGGGCCACACCTTTGCTCATGCCTTGGAAATCGAAGCTGGCTACTCAGGTGACTTATTGCACGGCGAGGCCGTCAGTGCGGGAATGGAAATGGCTTTTGAATTTAGCGCGGCACAAGGAATTTGCGAGCTCAAAGACACGAAGATGGTCAAAGCACATTTTAAGAAACTAGGCTTAATATCCATCACTGATGTCGCCCCGCTTCTGAATAACGCCCGAGCATTGCTGACTCATATGGATCAAGATAAAAAGAATGAAGGGGGCGCATTGACGCTCATTTTGGCAAGAGCCGTTGGCGATGCCTTCGTTCAGAAGGCGGCACCACGAGAAGCCGTCTTGAATTATTTAACCCAACTCTCCCAAAATGCATCCGAGACCCGAAATGCTTGACGCACTCCTGCAACCTCAAAATCTTATTATGCTTGGCATTGTCGTTTGTTTGCTTTGCTTCTCTGGATTCTTCTCGGGTTCAGAAACCGCGCTGACGGCCGCCTCACGTGCACGCATGCATTCCGCTGAAAAGGATGGGGATAAGCGCGCTGGCATTGTTTCAAGATTGCTAAATATGCGCGAGCGCTTACTTGGCGGAATTCTTCTGGGGAACAATATGGTCAATATTCTGGCCTCGGTTCTCACCACTGCTGTATTCACAAATATTTTTGGTGATGGCGGGGCGGCGTTGGCCGGTGCGACCGTTGTCATGACCTTATTAATTTTGATTTTTGCGGAGGTACTACCGAAAACTTACGCGATTTCTCAACCTGATAAAATGGCGCTAAAAGTTGCGAGACCAATAAGCCTGATTGTAAAAATCTTTGCTCCGATTGTCTCCATTGTTCAAGTTATCGTGAATGGAACCCTGCGCATATTTGGTGTCGACACAAATGCTAGCGCATGGACCGCGGCCGACGAAATCAAAGGAGCCGTTGATCTTCACCTAGAAGAAGGCGGCGTCGCGAAACGCGCGCGCGATCAAATTTATGGCGTGCTGGAAATTGGTGAACTTGATGTAGAAGACGTCATGATCCACCGCAAAAACGTAATCATGCTGGATGTGAATTTACCAGCTGAACAAATTGTTAAGGAAGTCTTGGATTCTGGTCATTCCCGAATCCCCATCTATGAAGAAGACCAAGACAACATAATAGGCATTTTACACGTCAAAGACATTTTGAAGTCTATCTCCAAGGCCAATGGAGATTTTTCGGCAGTTAACGCCAAGAAAATTATGCGCGATACCTGGTTCGTACCCGAAACCACGTCGGTTGTGAAACAGCTCCGCGCCTTTCAGCAGAAACGTGAACACTTCGCTTTAGTGGTTGACGAATATGGTGCCTTAATGGGGGTGTTAACGCTCGAAGATATTCTCGAAGAAATCGTTGGCGACATTCAGGACGAATATGACGAAGAGATTGAAGGGATTGAGCGCCTAAAAGAAGGCGGCGCAATACTGCAAGGCGACCTCCCTGTTCGCGATATAAACCGTGCCATGGATTGGAAATTACCAGATGAAGAAGCAGTGACCATTGCGGGCCTCGTTATTCATGAATCTCAAACCATTCCAGAAGTTGGTCAAACATTTGCTTATTATGGCTATCGCTTTGAAATTTTGAAGAAACTGCGAAATCAGATTGTTTCACTAAAAGTTCGTAAAACCTTCGAACCGGATCAACGTAATGAAAGTTAAGCTCGCGCTGATATCCATAGCGAGTTTGATGTTGGCCTGCAGCCCGCAAAACCCTTACAATAACGAGGGCTCTGAGAGCATTCTATTTTACGGAGGCGATATTCTAACTCTGTCGGATGAGGATCACCGTCCCGAGGCCATTTTAATAGACGGCAATATAATCTTGAAGACCGGTTCGCTCTTGGCCTTAACTAAGGAAAGTCCTGACGCTCGTCGCGTCAACCTCGCCGGTAAAACTCTCATGCCTGGCATCATCGACAGCCACGTCCATGTTCGGGAACTTGGTATGGATGCCATAAAGGCGAACCTCGTTGGGGTCAAAAATGTCGAACAGATAGTTGAGCGCCTGAAAGCTCGCTATCCTAACCCGCCAAGGGGCGAGTGGCTCATCGGGCAAGGTTGGGATGAGGGTATGTTTGCTTCGATTGGTTATCCTGATCGCGCTGCCTTGGACAAAGCTTTTCCAGACAACCCTATCAAGCTGGAAAGTTTACATGGGTTTGCCGGCTTTTATAATGGCGCAGCTTTAAAAATTGCTGACATCGATGAAGATACGCCAGAGCCAGAGGTTGGTAATATTTTACGCCGCGAAAATGGCGCCCCCACAGGTGTTATGCTCACTCTGGCCCAAGACCTCATAAATCGGCACGTTCCCGCGCCGAGCATCGCTCAACTAGAAAATGCCATTGCAGCGGGCTTAAAAGAGATGGCCAAAGCTGGCGTGACATCCATCCACGAAGCAGGAATGACGCCTGAAGATGTGAGCGCCTTTAAATCGCTCGCTGCAAAGAACGCACTGCCCATACGTGTCTACGGCATGTTGGACGGTAATGATAAATCATTGATGCAGGATTGGTTCGCGCAAGGGCCATTGGATGATCCGCAGGACTTTCTAGATATTCGCGGCGTGAAAGTTTTTTATGATGGTTCACTGGGCTCTCGTACAGCCTTGATGGCTCAGCCTTATTCAGATGAACCTGACAAGGCGAGACCCACGGAACGCATCACGCCAGAAGCTGTTTTATCTCTTGGAGAACGTTCGGCCAAATATGGTTTCCAAATGGCTGTTCATGCCATTGGTGATGAAGGCAATAACCGAACGCTAAGCCTTTATGAAAAAGCCCTAGCTACGCAAGCCGTGCATGATCACCGTTGGCGCATTGAACATGCGCAAGTTGTTCTGCCTGACTTTTATCAGCGACAAGCCAAATTAGGTGTACTCGCCTCCATGCAATCTTCTCATGCGGTGGGAGATAGTAAATGGGCTGAAGACCGCGTTGGCCCCGAGCGCATTAAGCATGCCTATGCCTGGCAAACTATTCTTAAAAATGGCGGACGCTTATTGATGAATTCGGATTTACCCGGAGAGCCTTGGGAACCTATGAAAACTCTTTATTTTGCGGTGAACCGCAAAGCTCTGGATGCGCCCGAGGCGAGAGAGGGCTGGTATATAGATCAAGCCCTTTCGGTCACCGAAGCATTAAAAGCGATGACGATTGAGAATGCCTATGGAGCTTTTCAGGAACACAAGTTAGGCAGCCTCGAGTCAGGGAAATGGGCCGACTTCATTATATTAGACCGCAACCCACAAGAGATAGCAGGCCATAATTTGAAAGACATCAAAGTGCTTGAAACTTGGGTAGCTGGACAAAAGTTGCCTGGCTAAGGCAAGCCCGGTGTTCCCGCTTGTTTTGGGTTTTCGGCGACATAATCGGCCTTCAATCTCTTTGAGTTCTTACGAGAGCCATCATGGGAATAACCCGGCGCGGCAAAGATATATCCCAGTCTCTGCTTAAAACTCAGCCCCTTTTGACTAGCATCTTTGATAATATTAATCAGTTCGACAAAAGCTATTTTCATAGGATTGAAGGTCTCAATGGGCTTAACAACACCGTAAGCAATTTTTTCGTTTTCGAGCTCAGGCACGAATGTGCCGAAGGCTTTATCCCAGATAATAAATATTCCAGCAAAATTGCTATCCAAATATCTTGGATTTGTTGCGTGATGTACGCGGTGGTGACTCGGTGTGTTAAAAACGGCCTCAAACCACTTCGGGCACTTTCCAATCGCCTCAGTATGAATCCAGAATTGATAAAGAAGATTCAAGCTCGCGACAAACCCGATTAACAGAGGATGGAACCCAAATAAAACAAGCGGCGAGGATAAGAGAACATGCCCCGAAAAATGATTATTCCAAGGCTGCCTAAGCGCCGTGGAAAGGTTATAATGTTCTGAACTGTGATGCACGACGTGAGCAGACCAGAACCAGCGAATGACGTGAGCCGCGCGGTGCTTCCAGTAATAAATAAAATCCTGCGCCACTAAGGCCAATAGGATGATTGGCCAAGTATAACCTAAATCAATCACACGAAACTGCCATAACCACACCAAAAAACCGAGGCTAATAAAACCCATCACTAGGTCGGATATCAAATTCCCTAACCCCATACTCATGGAGGCCCATGCATCCTTTGCCTCATAGCGTCCTGACAGTTTTTTGCGGCTAACAAAAAACCATTCCAACGCCACTGAGGCAGCGAAAATCGGCGCGGCGTAAGCCAATATCATCGGGAAGTTGGGGATTTCGGTTTCCATAGAAATAGTTGACTCAATCCGACATAGAAAGTCAATCAACTCAGGCTGGCGCATTGACGGCTCAACTGTCATAATCAATTAAAGAAATTTGCTTAAGGAACGACTCATGCGCGTTGTTATGGTCGGTACAGGTTATGTCGGATTAGTCTCAGGGGTCTGCTTTGCAGACTTTGGGCATGATGTAATATGCGTGGATAAAGACCGCAAAAAGATAGACACGCTAAACTCAGGCGGAATTCCAATTTATGAACCCGGTCTTGAGGCCTTAGTCGCGAAAAATGTGAAAGCGGCGCGGCTTAGCTTCACCACAGACTTAAAGGCCGCTATGGCAGGCGCCGATGCTGTGTTCATCGCCGTGGGTACACCGTCTCGCCGCGGAGATGGCTATGCCGACTTATCTTATGTTTACGCGGCCACGGAAGAAATCGCGGAATATATGGACGGATTTACGGTTGTGGTCACAAAATCAACAGTGCCCATAGGCACAGGTGATGAGGTTGAAAAAATACTCTCCAAACATCATGAAGCTGGCTCTTTTGCTGTGGTCTCTAATCCCGAGTTTTTACGCGAGGGCGCAGCCATCTCTGACTTCAAACGCCCTGACCGCGTTGTTGTCGGAACGGAGAACAAGCAAGCCAAAAAAGTTATGCGCGCTCTTTATCGGCCGCTTTATATCAATGAGACTCCCATTCTATTTACCTCGCGCCGCACTTCTGAGCTTATTAAATATGCGGCCAATTCTTTCCTCGCGACGAAAATTACATTTATCAATGAAATAGCTGATCTTTGCGAAGCGGTTGGCGCCAATGTTCAAGAAGTCGCCAAGGGGATTGGACTGGACAAACGTATAGGCTCTAAATTCCTTCATGCAGGCCCCGGTTATGGCGGTTCTTGCTTTCCTAAGGACACACTGGCTCTCACGCGGACAGCCGAAGAAGCCAATGTTGCATTGTCCATTGTGTCTTCAGTGGTAGATGCCAATGAAGCCCGCAAACGGCGCATGGCAAATAAAGTGATTGATGCTTTGGGCGGAGATTTAACGGGGAAAACTATCGCTGTTTTGGGCCTCGCTTTTAAACCCAATACGGATGATATGCGCGACGCGCCGAGCCTTACCATTATTCCGCGTCTGCAGGATAAGGGCGCTGCTATTCGCGCTTATGATCCTGAGGCGATGAAAGAGGCCAAAGGCCTTCTAAATGATGTTACCTATACCGACGGCCCCTACCCCTGTATTCAAGGCGCCGAAGCCCTCGTTATTATTACCGAATGGGATGAATTTAGAGCCTTGGACATGAAGCGCGTCAAAGATGCATTAGCCTCACCGAATGTGATTGATTTGCGCAATATTTATCAACCAGAAACCATGCGAGCAGCAGGTTTTAATTATACTAGCGTCGGACGCAGCTAAATCGTCCAGATTTTAACAAAAATTGCACTTAATTACATGAGATTAAGGATAGAGTTTTTAACAGCTTGCCATTAAGGACGAAAAAAAGAACAAGGGTAAATCTATGTGCGGAATTATTGGCATTGTCGGCACCACGGCCGTAACCGAACGTTTGGTTGACGGCCTCAAGCGTCTCGAATATCGCGGTTATGATAGTTCGGGCGTGGCCGTTTTGGATAATGGCAAGCTGATACGTCAACGCGCCGAGGGGAAGATTAAGGGCTTAGAGGCCAAGCTGGGAACAGACCCTTTGGATGGACAAATTGGCATCGCACACACACGCTGGGCAACTCATGGCGTACCCAATGAAACAAATTCACACCCACATTTTTCAGGCCGCGTTGGTGTCGTGCATAATGGTATTATCGAAAACTTTCTCGATATCCGCAAAGAACTCTCACACCGCACTTTCAACACCGAAACAGATACAGAAGTCGCCGCTCATCTCGTCGATGAATATCTTAGTCAAAGTCTCGCGCCGATTGACGCCTTTGCGAAAGCGTTAAAGAAACTTAAAGGCGCCTATGCTTTTGGTTTAATCATTGATGGACATACCGATGAGGTTTTCTGTGCTAGAGCTGGGTCACCTCTCGCATTGGGAATCGGTGATGGAGAGATGTATCTCGGCTCTGACGCAATGGCCCTCGCGCAATTGACGAGCAAACTCATCTATCTCGAAGAAGGTGATTGGGCCGTACTCACGCCGACGAGCTATCAAGTATTTGATCGGGATGATAATAAAGTCACGCGTGAAGTCACAATTCTATCTGGCGGGCCTGCGATGGCTGAAAAAGGTAATTACCGCCATTTCATGCTCAAAGAAATGTATGAACAACCAGAGACAATAGGACGGACACTCGCCAATTACATTGATGAATATCGCCTAACCTCAAACATGCCAGAAGAGCTAGACTTTTCTGATATTGATCGTGTGATTATTATAGCCTGTGGTACAGCTTGCTACGCTGGAATGGTGGCCAAATATTGGTTCGAACAGGTCGCTGGGCTAGCGGTAGATGTCGATATTGCGTCAGAGTTTAGATATCGCAAACCTGTATTATCTAAAAACTCTCTCTTTATCGCGGTATCTCAATCGGGTGAAACAGCGGATACTCTGGCGGCATTGCGCTACTGTAAAGAGCATGGCGTTAGGACGGCCGCACTCGTAAATGTGATGACTTCGACCATGGCCCGCGAAGCTGATATTGCGTTACCTATCAATGCAGGTCCCGAAATCGGCGTCGCTTCAACTAAAGCTTTTACATCACAGCTCACCGCCCTAGCTGCTTTGGCCCTTGCTGCCGCAGTATCTCGTGGCACTGTGGAAAAAGATAAGCAGGAAGAACTTGCTACCGCCCTGATTAAAACCCCGCGCCTGGTGAAACAGGCCCTTCGCTTAGACGATGAAGTTGAAGCCATGGCTTTTGACTTTTCTAAAAACAAAAGTGCGTTTTATTTAGGACGAGGCAGCCAAGTCCCGATTGCATTTGAAGGTGCACTTAAGCTTAAAGAGATTTCATACATTCATGCCGAAGGCTATGCTGCAGGTGAACTAAAGCATGGCCCTATCGCTCTCATCGAGGACGGCACACCTGTTATCGTCCTCGCACCCTATGATGAACTGTTTGAGAAAACGATTTCCAACCTCCAAGAGGTCGCCTCGCGTGGCGCATCGATTATTCTAATTACCGATGAGGAAGGCGCCAATCATGCGGGCGATATGTCAGATTATGTTCTGGTTCTGCCCACAGCCCATGATTTCGTCGCGCCCATTGTGACCACGATCGCAATTCAGCTTTTGGCTTATCACACCGCCGTTCACCTCGGTACAGATGTTGATCAACCGCGAAATCTCGCTAAATCCGTGACGGTGGAATAGGTGATTTCTCGCCTTCAGCGCCTTTTGCAAATCAGCGAAGATGACGCCAAAATTCTAGCCGCAAAAATTGACCAACGCGTTATCGCGCTGGAAGGACAGGACCTTAGCAAAAAGCGAAAGCTCAAGACAGTTCTAAAAGAGCTAGGGTGGTCAAATAAGAACATTGAGCACTTCGTTTATGGCCCGCCCAAGAAATAACGCAGCTATGCTAACGCTTAAATAAGAAATTTTTGCTATACACCTCACAAGAAAGTGGGGATCCCATGAAAAAACTTCGTAAAGCTGTCTTGCCCGTCGCCGGTTTCGGTACGCGCGTATTGCCCGCAACAAAGACAATTCCTAAGGAAATGTTGCCGGTCGTAGACCGTCCTGCTCTGCAATATGTTGTTGATGAAGCCATCGAAGCCGGTATTGAACATTTCGTTTTTGTCACAGGTCGGAACAAAGGCGCGATTGAGGATTATTTCGACCGCGCATATGAGCTGGAATATTCTCTTAAGGCCAAGGGCAAAACAGAGATTTTTGAAGCGCTTGATAAAGACACACCTAAAGCTGGTACCATGTCATTTGTGCGTCAGCAAAGCGCGCTCGGCCTCGGCCATGCCATATGGTGCGCGCGGGATATTATAGGGGATGACCCTTTTGCTATTTTATTACCTGATGTCTTAGTCAAAGCCAAAAAATCATGCCTTGCGCAAATGGTCGAGGCTTACAACCAAGTCGGCGGGAATGTTATCGCGGTCGATGCCGTGCCCGAGGACCGCGTCTCAAGCTATGGCGTCATCGCGCCAAAGTCTCGCGACGGAAAACTCATTGAAATGTCAGGCATGGTCGAAAAACCGCCTGTCGCCGAAGCTCCATCAAATCTAAAAATTACAGGGCGCTATATTTTGCAGCCTGAAATTATGGATATCCTCAAAGACCAAGAGGCTGGCGCAGGGGGAGAGATACAGCTCACCGATGCCATGGCCACCCTCATGAAACAACAACCCTTCCACGCCTATGAATATGAAGGCGAAGATTATGATTGCGGTAGTAAGATTGGCTATTTTGAAGCGGTCTTAGCCTATGCGCGAGACCATGCCGAGATCGGGGCAGAAGCGCGGGAAATGATTAAGCGGTTTGGGGGTTAAACAAACAAAAATAGTAATTTAAAAATATTACTTGTCAGAACTAACGCTACACAAATCACTAAATATATTACAGTGAACTTAATCCAACCATAGCACTTTTCTATTGCTGCCGTAATTAAACATGTGAGAAAATAAGCCCATAAAAGTACCAATATAGCGATAAGCATTTTTGTAGGATGATTTCCTGCAATTGGCGTATCAAAGAAGTAAGATAGAGAATTATCGCTTACATCAGCATAACTTGCCCCAACAAGCCACAAGGACAACATCAACACTCTTTGAAAAACAATGACATATAGAAACAACGAAAAGTCAGTTGTTCTTACTTGCCACCAGCGAAGTTTTTTATAACTTTTCGAGCGCATAAAACTCTCGATACCACTCAACAAACCTTCTTAAACCCTCACCTAATTCCATTTTCGGGTTAAACCCAAAATCTCGTTCCGCGGCGCTAACATCGGCGAAGGTATTACTGACATCGCCTTTCTGTTTCCCCAGGACTATTTTCTCGGCTGTTTGCCCGCAAGCCACCTCAACGGCGTCGACGAGTTGCATGAGCGTGTTCGGTTTTGAGTTTCCGAGATTGTAAATTTCATGCCCCGAGCCTGGCGGTGTGGCCAGAATTTTTGGCAGCACATCAACAATGTCATCAACGTAAGTAAAGTCGCGCCGCATTTCTTCTGGCGCGAAAAGCGTTATCGGTTCCCCTTTAAAAATTTTGTCCGTGAAAATGAAATAGGCCATATCGGGGCGGCCCCATGGCCCGTAAACCGTGAAAAAGCGAAGCCCCGTTTGAGCAATTCCGTATAACCGTTGATAACTTTCCGCGAGCATTTCACCGCTTAGTTTTGTGGCCGCGTAAAGTGACGCCGGCGAGCGCACTTTATCCGTCTCTTTAAACGGACCATCTTCGCGGTCACCATAAACAGAAGAAGACGAGGCATAGGCAATGTGCTCCACCGTGCCGCTATGCCGCGCAAATTCCAGAATATTCAAATGCCCCATCACATTGGCCTGCACATAGGCGTGGGGATTATCGAGCGAGTAACGCACCCCAGCTTGTGCCGCGAGGTGCAGGATATGGGTGATGGCTTTGCCTGAGGCGGCCGCATCTAATGCCACATGGTCTGAAATATCGACCTTATGAAACTCAAAATTCTCATGGCGCTGTAACTCAGCGAGCCGCGCCTGTTTCAAGGACACATCATAATAATCATTGAGATTATCAACGCCAATGACCTCATGCCCCTCGGATAAGAACCGATTAGCCGCATGAAAACCGATAAATCCAGCAACGCCTGTTAAGAGAATAATCATGGCCTTCCCTTATAGCTTTCTGTACAAAGGAGCAAAGCTTAAGACAATGACGACCGCTTTAAAAAATAGCGCCGCACGTATACGGGATTGGACTATCCAGAAAGCCTTACCGCTATGGGCAGAGCGCGCCCAACATAGCAGTGGCCGCTGGGTAGAGCACCTGAACCTCGATGGTACACCTGACCTCTCAGCGGATTTACGCTGGCGTGTACTTGCACGGCAAATTTATGTCTATGCCGAAGCTACGCGTTGGAACTGGTTTGAGGGCACCGAGATTGCACGGCAGACCTATGAGCATATGCGCAAAACAGGTTATGTCGCGCGAGTGAAAGCCGACGGCACCGTGACCGAGCGCCGACGCGATCTATATGACCATGCCTTTTTCCTCCTGGCGAGTACGAGTCTTTATCGGCTGACCAAGGACCCGCAATACCTCAAAGCCGTTGATGAAATTTGCGTCGCGCTCAATACGGAATTTAAGCACCCGGCAGGCGGATGGAATGAAACCCCGCGCGGCGCTCTGCCCCGGCGGCAAAATCCGCATATGCATTTGCTCGAAGCTTTTCTGTATTTATATAATGAAACGCGAGACCCGAAACATTTGGCCTATTGCGAACATATTATCGGCCTCTTTAAAGCTCATTTTTTCGACCCAAAACACCACATCATTCGTGAATTTTTTAATGAAGATTGGAGTTATGCAGCGGGTGAAATAGGGACAACTGCTGAACCCGGCCACGCCATGGAGTGGATTTGGCTGCTCTTCCGATATGAGTTCAGTTCAGGCCGTGAAACAAAATTTTGGCGAGAGACCCTTTATGCCAATGCCCTGAAAGCGCGCGGTTACTTCCTTAACGACGAAGAGACGGTATCGGGCGATATTCGCCGCGAAACACGACGCCTTTGGGTACAAACAGAAGTTATAAAAGCGCATCTGACGATGGCAGAGAATGGCGTAGGTGGCAGTGCAGATATGGCTGCCGCATTTATTGACGGATTATTTGAAACTTACCTAAAAGCCGACGGAACATGGTGTGATCAGATTAATGCTTGCGGTGGAGAAGTTGCCAAAACGATTCCCGTAAGTACATTTTATCATATCGCTTGTATGGCCTTTGAAGCTGAACGTGTTTCAAAAATTGGCAAACTCTCAACGTCAATCTCTGTTACTCCTTCGGACAATCCATCGTAGCGGTGCGAGGTTTGGATAAGACTTCAATTTTCAGAAATTCAATATCCATAGTTTCCTGCTTGCCTGCATCGCCAGGCCAAATTCCAAAATAATCCGCGTCCGGATCACCATTGGGAGGTTTTGGCGTAAACTCAAATGCATAATCCGTCCACTCAGAGGTTAATCTTTGACGGCGCCAACCGCTATCACCTGCTCCGGCGGTGAAATAGCCCATATCAAATTCCGACAGTGGGTTTTTACGCCCTTGCCTTGCTCGAACGATCAGCCGTATTTTTTGCCCAGCGAAAGCGCGTTCATAGTCAGGCCCTAGCGCTGCAAAAACGCCGGCCGAAGCGGGGGCATCTCGACGTGGAATGTGCGTCATTGCGACAATGTGAGCAGAACTCGTCGGAGTCTCCCCAATGAAGCTATAGCTTATTCCTGGAGATGCCGTAAGCAGATCTAGATCTTCCCCTTGCGTGGTAAAGCCATTCTGCCAGATACATGCATCGGTCAATTTTGTTCGCTTTGAAAAA
>JAHDCL010000101.1 GCA_020629875.1 Hellea sp. | reverse complement strand
CGCCCCCAGCAGCAGGCCCTGCTCAAGACACAGACGCCTTCGCAGGCGACATCGCGGATGTCTTCGATATGGATGCGCTGATTTAAGAAGCCGATATATAAGTTTCGAAAGCCGGGCCTCGTGCTCGGCTTTTTTGTGCTCGCAAAGTTATCACAAGAATCTCACTTGCGTATTTCCTGTAAAAATCTACATCAGTTCCATGGGCATATTGGGTCATTTTAAGGGTGTAAGGGTACGAAAAGGCGTGGCCCATTTTCCGCATACGGGAGCAGAAATCCCGCTCAATAAAACCTTTTTTAAAGGCGCTATTCCTGTTGTTAGGCTCAATAGCTATCTCTTGTTGAAGAAATATGCACGAAAATTAACTGGCCAACCCAATATTGCGACATTGGCTTTTCATCCGCAACCATCCGGGCCATGGTATAATGCTTGGCTTGCGGCTCGTATGGCTGGGATAGACATTATAAAAGATCCGCATTCAGCAGATATTGTCTTCGTCTTTGACGATAAAACGAAATCTAAGATGAGCGAGATATTGGACTCTTCGCTCAAAGCCAAAGCTATTAATCTGCGTATTGAGGACATTTCCAAAACGCATGTGGCCAGAACCTTTACGCAGGTTTTTGGCTATGACATCGAAATAGACCCGCTTACATATAAGGGTAAAGCCGTTCAAAAATCAGATATAAACGGCACTCATGATGGCATTATTGTAGACTGCCCACTTAGCCCGGATGAGATGAGCCCAGATTGCGTTTATCAAAAACTTATAGACAGTACATTTGATGGTCGGCGTAGCGAAGACTTACGCATGGCCTATGTGAGCGGTGAAATCCCCGTGGTTTTTCGCAAGTTCAAACTCCCCGAAAAACGCTTTGGCACGGATTATGACCATGTCGATGTGTGGGACGCGGATGAAGCATTCTCTGCCGAGGAGCAGGCGTTGTTAATTAAATTCTGCGATGCCATGGGTTTAGATTTTGGCGCGGTGGATGTGATGCGGGATAAGCATGATGGGCGCATTTATGTGGTCGATGTCAATAAGACCTGCATGCCTGTGCTATGCCTATCCCAGAAAAGCCAGCGCGCCGCCATGCGCAAAATCGCGGCGGCGCTGCTTAGGCTCGTGGAGCGTGTAAAGGCTTAATTTTTCGGCACTTTATGCTGCAGACCTTTGCGCTGTATCTTACACACCAATTCATCCTTCTGATTAAAGGCACGATGCTCAAAGGTGACAATGCCTTGGGTCGGGCGAGATTTGCTTTCGCGCAAAGCGATGATTTCTGTTTCAACGCGAATGGTATCGCCTGGGAAGAGCGGTTTGGGGAAGGTCGCTTCGTCGATTGAGAGGTTCGCTACCGCTGTGCCTAGCGTCGTGTCGCCCACAGAGATGCCGACAACTAATCCCATGGTAAACATGGAATTGATCAGCACGCCGCCAAATTCAGTTTCATTTTTACAATATTCCGCGTCCAGATGAAGCTGCGCGGGATTATGCGTCATGGTGGTGAAGAGCAGATTATCTGTCTCCGTTAATGTACGGCGCAAGGCATGTTGAAAGACTTGCCCGACTTCAAGTTCATCAAACCACTTGCCGGCCATTAGGCTGTCTCCCCATATAATTCACGGCCAATCAGCCAGCGGCGAATTTCCGATGTGCCTGCGCCAATTTCCATCAGCTTGGCATCTCGCCATAGGCGGCCTGTTGGATAGTCATTAATGTAACCATTTCCGCCCAGCATTTGTATCGCATCGCTCGCCATCAGAGTCGCTTTCTCGGCGGCGTATAAAATACAGCCCGCCGCATCTTTGCGCGTTGTCTCGCCACGGTCACAGGCGGCGGCCACGGCATAGACATAAGACCGCGCGGTGGAGAGCGTGACATACATGTCGGCGAGCTTACCTTGCATGAGTTGGAACTCACCGATGGATTTGCCAAATTGCTTGCGCTCATGAATATAGGGAAGGACGACATCGAGACAGGCCTGCATGATGCCAACGGAAATGCCTGAGAGGACAACGCGTTCATAGTCCAATCCGCTCATGAGGATTTCCGCGCCTTGGCCAATCTCGCCGACGACATTTTCGTCGCTGACAAAGCAATCTTCAAAAACTAATTCGCACGTATCAGAGCCGCGCATGCCGAGCTTATCTAGCTTTTGCGCCGTGGAGAACCCTTCCATCTCGGGGGTGATGATAAAGGCCGTGATACCCTTGGAGCCGCCGTTTGGGTCGGTCTTGGCATAGACCAAAAGCGTATTCGCTTCGGGGGCATTGGTGATCCACATTTTATTGCCATTGAGCAGATAACCGCCTTGAGCCGCATCGGCACGCAGCTTCATGGAAACGACATCAGAGCCCGCGCCAGGTTCACTCATGGCGAGGGAGCCAACATGCTCGCCGCTCATAAGTTTAGGCAGGTATTTCGCCTTTTGCTCTGCATTGCCCCAACGGCGAAGTTGATTGATGCAGAGATTGGAATGCGCGCCGTAAGATAGGCCCAAAGAGGCACTGGCGCGGCTGACTTCTTCAATCGCTATGGTGTGCTCCAAATAGCCAAGCCCTGTGCCGCCATCTTCTTCGGGGACGGTAATGCCGTGCAAACCAAGCTCGCCCATCATCGGCCAGAGGTGACGCGGGAATTGATTGCTCGAGTCAATCTCAGCGGCAATCGGCGCGATGTGTTCTTGGGCGAAGCCATGGACAGACTCGCGTATCATTTGGGTCTCGTCGGAATGCCCGAATTGGAGTGTGGGGTATGTTGTGGTCATTTTCTTTTCCTTTAATAGTACCGAAACCGCCAGCGGTTTCGGCGCTGCATTGCAATCGATTATCAATCGATTGCCGTCATTCCGCGTCTTCCAAACTCAACAACATCTCGCCATCGGCGACCAAAGCATCCACCTCAGCGCTCACCTCCGCCACCACACCATCGCGCGGGGCTTCCAACGTCATTTCCATTTTCATCGCTTCCATAATGATGAGCGGCTCACCCGCTTTTACGCTGTCGCCCACCTTGGCTTTCACAGCGATAATTTTACCGGGCATAGGCGCGGTGAGGGCGTTGCCGCTGGCAGTTTCTACCGAACTTGATGGGTTAAATAACTTTACGTGATATGTTTCTGAATTGCGATGGAGTGCAATTTTGTCAAAGAAAATACTATAACCCCACTCATGATAGTAAGATAGCGCCTCTTTGTTTGTTAGAGTATTTGAAGTATCTTCAAAGTGAATATAGATTTCTTGTGAATTGCCCACTTTGACTTTTACAAATAGGTGATGCTCATCAATGATTTTAACTTCAACAGGTTCATTGTTTCGCTCGAACAAAAATGATTGACGTGTTGGCAGGTTTGGCCTCCACCCCGAAGGTTCTCCGAATAAACCCATATTCCTATTTTTGTGAAAATGTAACAAATCAACTGCGGCAATCGCTAAAGCTCTATCTTCTAAGCTTAAATCTTGGCCAATTAGGTCAGACAAATTATCTGTTATAAATGACGTTGAATAGTTAGAAGTAGAAAGCGTTGCTTGCTTGAATACTTTGTTGCTTAAACATCGTATTAGAAAGCCACTATTTGATTTGAGTCCATAAAAATCAATGTGGTCCAATGCTTCCTTGGTTTGAATTATAGCTCGTTCGCGGGTATCTGAGTAACCAATAACTTTTGCTATCATAGGGTCATAAAAAACGGAAATTGCACTTCCACTTTCGACGCCGCTATCAATTCGAAAACCATATGAAGTTTCCATAATCCCTTCGATCTTAATAGTGTGGACTTTCCCGATACTCGGCAAAAAGTCATTCGCGGGATCTTCGGCATAGAGCCTCGCTTCAACCGCATGGCCTTCCATCTTAATGTCTTTTTGCTTTGGTAGCTTTTCACCCTGCGCCACCCGTATCTGTAGCTCCACCAAATCAAGCCCCGTAATCATCTCCGTCACGGGATGCTCGACCTGCAGCCTCGTATTCATTTCCATGAACCAGAAACCGTCTGTGCGGAGTTTACCTGAGCCGTCGACAATAAACTCAACCGTACCTGCACCGACATAGTTCACCGCTTTCGCGGCCTGTACGGCGGCGTCGGTCATGGCTTTGCGCACCTCTTCCGTCATGCCGGGGGCGGGGGCTTCTTCTATGACTTTTTGGTGGCGGCGTTGAAGGGAGCAATCGCGTTCAAACATATGGATGACATTGCCGTGGGTATCGCCAAAGACTTGCACCTCGATATGGCGCGGGCTTTGGATATATTTTTCAATCAACACGTCAGCATTGCCAAAGCTGGATTTGGCTTCGCGTTGGCAAGAGGCGAGGGCCGCTTCGAAATCTTCTTCCGCTTCGACCTTGCGCATGCCTTTACCGCCGCCGCCCGCGACCGCTTTGATGAGGACGGGATAGCCAATCATGCCCGCTTTGGCTTTGAGCAGTTTCGGGCTTTGGTCTTCGCCGTGATAGCCGGGGGTAATCGGCACGCCCGCATCGTCCATAAGTTTCTTAGCGGCGTCTTTCAGGCCCATAGCTTCCATGCTCTCAGCGCTCGGCCCGATGAAGGTAATGCCCGCTTTCTCGCAAGCCCGCACAAAGTCAGGGTTCTCAGACAGAAAACCATAGCCGGGATGGATAGCGTCTGCGCCTGTTTCGGTGGCCGCTTTGATAATTTTTTCAATAACCAGATAGCTCTCAATCGCAGGCGAGGGACCAATATGCACGGCTTCATCGGCCATGCGGACGTGTAGCGCTTTGCGGTCAGCATCGGAATAAACCGCGACCGTCGCAATGCCCATTATGCGCGCCGTCTTGATCACGCGGCAAGCAATTTCCCCGCGATTGGCAATGAGGATTTTTTTGATTTTGGTCATTTTAAACCGTCATCCCGGTTAGTTGTTTGTCCCAAACAACAGAAGCGAAGCGAAGCCGAGCCGGGACCCATTTGTGGTTTTTGAAACATTGTATTCTTTTTAGTCATCATCGTTCTGCCTTGCGAAATTGGTAATCGTCAAAATCGATACTCAATCGATTTTTCCTCTACATCCGGAACACGCCGAAACGTGTCTCCTCTAACGGCGCATTGGCCGCCATCGCCAATCCTAACCCCAGCACCCGCCGTGTATCTGTTGGCGCAATAATCCCGTCATCCCAAATCCTTGCGCTGGCAAAGTAAGGGTGACCCTCTTTTTCAAACCGTTCAATAATGGGTTTCTTAAAGGCTTCGCGCTCTTCATCCGTCCATGTTTTCGCGTTGCGATTAACGGTCGCGAGGACGTCTGCCGCTTGCTCGCCGCCCATGACGGCTATGCGCGCATTGGGCCACATGAACATGAGGCGCGGATTATAGGCACGGCCGCACATGCCGTAATTACCCGCGCCATAAGAACCGCCAACTATAATAGTGAATTTCGGCACCTTGGCACAGGCCACGGCATGGACCATCTTGGCTCCGTTCTTGGCAATACCGCCCGCTTCGGCTTTAGATCCGACCATAAAACCTGTGATATTTTGCAAGAAAACGAGGGGAATTTTACGCTGCCCGCAAAGCTCGACAAAATGCGCACCTTTCAAAGCGGCTTCGGAAAATAACACGCCATTATTGCCAAGGATACCGACCTGATAGCCGTGGATTTTGGCGAAGCCGCAAACCAGTGTATTGCCATATTCTTTCTTAAATTCGTGAAAGCGTGAGCCATCTGTGATGCGGGCAATAATCTCGCGGCAATCATAGGGCTGACGCGCATCTTTGGGCACAATGCCGTTGAGTTCGTCTTCATCATAGGCGGGCGCTTCGG
>JAHDCL010000015.1 GCA_020629875.1 Hellea sp. | reverse complement strand
CAGCGGCGCGGAACAGCGCGGCGGCTTTGTGAAGCGTTTCTTCAAATTCGAGTTTTGGGACAGAGTCCATGACAATGCCTGCGCCGGCGCGCACGTGGAGTGTTCCGTCTTTGACGATGCCTGTGCGCAGGGCGATGGCCGTATCCATATCGCCATTGGAAGAGATATAGCCGACTGCTCCCGCATAGATGCCGCGTTTTTCGGCCTCTAATTCGTCAATAATTTCCATAGCGCGGACTTTGGGCGCGCCGCTAACCGTGCCTGCGGGGAAGCCTGCAAAGAGAGCTGAAATAGCGTCATGCTCTTCTAAGATATCGCCTTCGACGTTGGAGACGATATGCATGACGTGGCTATAGCGCTCTATGGTGAAACGTTCCGTGACGCGCACTGTCCCCGCTTTGGAGACGCGGCCCACATCATTGCGGCCCAAATCGAGCAGCATGAGATGTTCTGCGCATTCTTTTGGATCTGCAAGCAGGTCCTTTTCATGCTGAATATCTTGGGCCTGTGTTTTTCCGCGCGGACGGGTACCTGCGATGGGGCGTATGGTGACGACACCGTCGCGCAGCCGCACGAGGATTTCTGGACTAGACCCGATGATGCTGTGATCCTCAAAATTCAAGTAATAGAGGAAGGGTGAGGGGTTCATGCGGCGCAAAGATCGATAAAGCGCAAAGTCACTGGCCGGCAGCGGAGCTGAGAGGCGCTGTCCGATAACGACTTGGAAAATATCGCCTGAGAGGATGTAATCCTTCGCCTTCTTCACGCGCTCAGAAAATGAAGACAGAGTTGTGCCAAGCTTTGGCTCAATGACGGGCGTTTCGATATCCTCAATGACGTTATGGCTAGTAGGCAGGCTTAAATCTCGCACGACGGCCTGAATGCGCTCAACGGCTTTGTCGTAGCTCGCGCCCGGATAGACGGGTGAGGCGACAATGATTTCCTGTGCGACAGCATCAAAGATGGCCACAATAGTCGGGCGCACCATAATCGCGTCCGGCGTCCCGATAGGGTCAGGAAGGTCAGAGGCGAGCGTTTCCACTTGGCGGATCATGTCATAGCCTAGATAGCCGAAAAGTCCCGCGCCCATGGGAGGGATACCTTCGGGCAGATCAAAGGCGCTTTCCTGTTGTAACGCTCTCAGTGTGTCCAAGGGTTTCCCATCGAGCGTTTTAAAGGCTGATCCATCTCGTGAAATTTCGCTTTCATCACCGTTGGCGCGCCAAATGACATCAGGGGAAAACCCGAGGAAGGAATATCGTCCACGAATTTCACCGCCCTGTACAGATTCAAACAGAAAGGCATAGGGCTTGCCTTTAGCAATTTTCAGATAAGCAGAAACGGGTGTATCGAGATCATTGATAACCCGCGCATAAACCAGCTGAGGCTTAGAGCCGTCAAAGGCCTCGGGGGACGGATATATTCTGAGCGACATTACTAATTATCAGTGATACCCAAGGCGGTTTTCACTTTCTCGGGATATTCGCGCAGCTCATTTTCGCGTAATATGGCTTGCTGATAGGCATTTTGTAGGTCCGAGCTGATTGCTTGGGTCGCTTGCTCTTGGAGTACATCGAGGAATTGTCCAGCAAGACCATCTTGGTTAGGCACGATTTCGGTTAACCTAGCAATCTGGCGCGTTTGACCTTGTGGACCTGCACCGCGCGAGACAGCTCCCACGGCACCGTCGAGCATACCGATGATAACAGGCGCTCCAAGCGTACGAGGGGGCTGCGCGCGCACGATCACGATCTCTTCCACCGAGGCACCGTCTCCTACTGCTTTCGCGACCGCATTAATGTCCTCACCTGTCTGAAGCTTTCCGGCCAGTTCCGTCATAAGTTCATCTAAAGCATTACCAGTTTGCTCGACCTTCCACGCTGCGGCCGCTTGTTCTTTGACTTCTTCAAAGGGGCGCATCTGGCTATCTATGATATCTTCGACGCGGATCGCGGCATAGCCGCCATTGCTGGTCTCAAAGAGGTCTGTTTCAAAGCCGAGATCACTGACGAATATTTCGCGCAATATGGCATCATCAGCGGCAACTCCCGGGATGGCGGAAAACCCGCGCATACGCACGCCGTCGCGGGTTGTACCTGCGCGGTCGATATAATCGTAATAGGAAAGGGGCCAATTCACTTTTTCTGCAATTTCCTCAAGCGTGAGGCCATCTGTCATCGCGTCTTCGATATCACCTGTAATGTCATAAAGGGCTTCTTTGGCTTTCTCAGTGAGCAGTGTTTCGCGGATTTCATCTTTTTGCGCATCATAATCCGGCACTACTGCTGCATTGACTGTAGTGACACCTACTGCGTACCAGTTGCCAAGGCTGCCTAGTAAAGATTTCGCTTCACCCTCTTTCATCTCAAAAGCGGCATCAGCCGTTTCTGGATCGAGGATGTTGCTTTTGATGACGTCGGTATAAATTTCGGGGTCCACGAGGCCTAGCCCTGCCGCAACAGCAATAGCGTCGTCACCACGTGCTAACTGTTCCGCCGCTTTTTTTGCGGTCTCCTCATCTGTTGCTGTGATTTGCACGACGGAGCGGGTCTCAGGGGAGCCAATTTCACCGAGGTCGATTTTATATTGGAAAGCAGCTTGAAGCTCCTCTTCCGTGGCATCCAGATCAGGTGTTAGGTCAAAAGGCTCTAGGCGCAGCATAACCACCCGGCGATATTCGGGAGCCGTGAAAGCCACGCCATTCTGATCGATAAAAGACTTCAACGCCTCGTCTGTGGGCTCCGCAGGGGCTGGCACTGCCTTTGCTGAAAGTGTTAGAACTTCTGCTTTGCGTTGTTCGGTAATGAAATTATATCGCTGAGTGGCATATTCAGCAGGCGCTTGCAGGCCGCCAATAATGGCAGGGACAGTTTGCTGCCGGCGCAACGTACGAAAAATATCATCTTCGAATTGACGGCGCGTGATGCGGTTTTGAGCGAGTAGGGTGTTTAGCTTATCTTCGCTGAACTCACCTGTAAGTTCGTTTTGGAAAGACGGGATATCTTTTACAACATTTCGTGCGACGCTTCGGTTTACGCCAACGCCAAGTTCGTCGGCGTCAATGCCGATAACGGTATCTGTCAGTAAATTCTGTAGAACGCGGTTGTGAAGACCTTGAGCATAGGCCTGTTGGTTAGTCACGGAACTATTATTATCACGATTTAGCGTTTGAAGCTCGCGTTGAAATGCGTCTTCGAATTCCGATGTACTAACTTCGGCATCGCCAACAGTAAGAACGGCATTACCAGCTCTTGCGGTGAAGACGTCATTGACCCCCCAAACCGCAAAGGCAACGACCAGTAGCCCAACCAAAATGGCAACCATAAAGTTACGAATTTTTCCGCCTATAGATTCGGCCATGTCTCAATCCTGTTCAAATCGAAAGCTTACATAGCCATGCCCCCGACTCGTTACAAGTGCGATTAACCTTGAAACCGAGGCTTATCACGGCATTATGACGGCTGATTCAGGGTCGAACCAGCGGCCAGAAAACAAGGAATGACTATGCGCCCATTAATTGCCGGAAATTGGAAAATGCACGGAGATATGAGCTGGGTAGATAAGCCTGGGGCATTCGCTGAGCTATTGCCTGCCGCGGAGCGCGAGCATTTAGATGTTCTCATCTGTCCGCCTTCGCTCTTTATAGCACCTATGGCTGCCTCTTGTCATGAAGGTAACATATTACTCGGGGCTCAAAATTGTCATGATGCAGAAAGCGGGGCCCATACAGGCGAAGTTAGTGCAGAAATGGTTAAATCGGCTGGTGCTGACTATGTGATAGTCGGTCATTCCGAACGCCGGGCGGGCGGGGAAACCAACGCAGATGTCGCCGCAAAAGCCATAGCGGCGGCTAAACAAGGCGTAACGCCCATCATCTGTGTGGGCGAGAGCCTCGATATCCGCAAAGCGGACGAGGCTGAAGCGGTGGTCTCAGCCCAAATCAAAGCATCAGTCCCCGAAGGCCTAACCGATTACGTGCTCGCCTATGAACCTATTTGGGCGATTGGAACGGGTATGACAGCCACTGCTGAGGATATCAAAGCTATGCACGCGATGATTCGAGACATCGTTGGTCCTAATGTGCGCATCCTCTATGGTGGATCAGTCAAACCTGCCAATGCCAAGGAGATACTTGGCACAGACAACGTCAATGGCGCACTGATTGGCGGAGCGAGTTTGGAAATGGAAAGCCTAGCCGCAATCGCGCGGGCGGCTTAAACTTGCCGCGATTAGGGGAACTAGGGCACGATTTAGACTTAGCTCAATATTCAATTACATAGGTTTGGCATCGCTTACGACAAGACGAGAAAATGTTGCCTGCGCGTAATCACCATTGGCTTTATCCGTGGCCCAATCGCCTGTTCCGGGGCAAGCGGCGTACCAGACGCCTGGGGCATCTTTGGTGCTGCACTGATTATAGATGCCGGCTTTGAAGTAATGCGCATCACCAGCATATCCTTGTGGATTGTCTAAGTCGTCGACTTCGCCATTCGCATCAACATTGTTTGCGAGGTTTATCTTGAAGGTTTTTGTTGGCTTGCCCTGTGTGGTAAATTCAAGATGCATCACATCTTCATAGACATTTACAACATAGCTTAATTCTTGTCCCAAGGGGATGCCAGCACTACCCGGGTCCTCGGCGTTGGTCCAGACATTGCCCCAAACCGGATAAGCGATGTCGGTACGATTAGGGTCTTCTTTGGCGAGATTACGCTCGTAATTCCAAAATACAGAGCCTGTGTCGTGATTGGGGTATTTTTTGAAATATATTTTTAAGGGTTCATTACCGTAGCCGAATGCTCCTGTTTGTGGGTTTTCCTTAGTCGCGTGAATTTGACCGATAACCGCTGAGAACGCTGCTGGACGATCCGGGTTTCCGGCGCGGCGCGCAACATGATCGACCCGTAAGGTCGCCTCCATGCGGCCGCCAATCGAAGCATGCTCTTCGGAATTTGGATGTGAGCGCAGGGCAAAATTGTTTCCAGGGGCTTTCGTTTTGATACTCGTATCACTGCCGCGGCTCATATAGCGAAGCTCACTGCGTGTGTTGGAGGAATTAGGAGTCGTCAGCGCTTTATTTGGGGAAGCAAAAACAACCTGGCCATCCTCATTTGCATAGAAGAAGTCCGGATGCGAGAAAGTTTGAATATCAGCGACGCTGACAACATCGACTTTTTTGTTGTCATCTTGATCCAGCGGAACTGTGATGTTCCAGTGTGACAGGTCAAAATGCTCCGCGGGGATGGAACTTATACTATCGGATTCGACCACTGCCTCTGTTTTTGGAGCTGAGCAAGCGGCAAGCGCAAGTGAAAACGCGCCAGCAATCATGAGAGTTTTATTCATTCTATTCCCCTTAGAGTTATTCTTGATTTGCGAGACCTAAGGGGATTAGGGGCTAAGTTCAAGGCGGCGACTGATATTTACCGCCGCCTTCTAAGGGGGCTCCGTTTACTCCCACCAATAAGGTAATCGCTTCGCGTCTCCAGTATGAACTTCGTTCATGGTTTCGGCGTCATAGAGGCGTCCGCCAAGCATGACGTGTTCGACTTTATCGGTGTTACGAATGTCATCCAGGGGATTGTCGGAGAGAATAACCAAATCTGCGAGCTTGCCTTTTTCCAAGGTTCCGATGTCTTTTTCAAAACCAAGGTGGCGCGCGGGCTCAGTTGTCGCCGTCCGCAGCGCCTGAAGGGGGCTCATGCCTCCACGTGCAAAACTCCACATCTCCCAATGTGAAGCTAATCCTTCGCGTTGACCATGACCGCCTATAGAGACTGGAACGCCGGCTTCCATGAGCTGTTTCGCGCCCGCCGCCGCGTCCGCATCTGCGTAATCTTCTTCCGGCGACATTTGAACGCGCACAGATCGTCCCTGCAACACAGTCGGGGGAACATGTTTGGAGAGTATAGGGTGTTCCCAAACATTTGCTTCTTGGTAGTAGTAATCCTCGCCGCGTACGCCGCCATAAGTCACAGACAGAGTAGGCGTGTAAGCAACATTTGTTTGGCTGAACATTTGAACGACATCATCATAGATAGCGGAGACAGGAAGGTTATGTTCAACCGAAGAGTTGCCATCGGCGACTAGGCTCATGTCCATATGATATAGGGAACCTCCCTCTGCGGCGACCAGCAGCTCGTTATCCCGAGAGGCTTTGACGACTTGTTGACGTTGCTCGCGGCGTGGTTGATTGTAGTTTTTCACCGCATGGGCGCCTTGGTTTTTTAGACGGCCCACATGTTCTTGTGCGTCTTCTTCATTCTGAATACTGGCAAAAAATCCGGGAGCCTTTGCCCCGTAAATGACTTCGCCCGTGGAATAGATGCGAGGAGCTAAAAGCTCTCCAGCACGCTGCATTTCCCCGGCAGCGAAAATCTCGCTTGCTCGGTTAGATGGATCAAAGACTGTGGTCACGCCGAGGGCGAGAGTTGCCAAAGACTTCCAGTTTTGTTGCGGGATAAGCTCATCCGCGCCCTGAGGTCCATGATAATGGGCTTCGATAAAGCCAGGAACAATAGTTTTGCCCTTCATGTTCACAGTTTTGATGTCGCTTTGGAAATTAACCTCGTTGCCAATCGCGGCAATTCGATCTCCATCTATCAAGATTGTACCGCTCTCGATGACCCCGCCATCTTTATCTGACATTGTGATTATACGCGCATTGGTCAGCGCTATCTGTCCCTTACGCTTATCTGACCGAACCTTATAAGACAGGTTTATACCGTCTTTTGGCGGTTCGAAACCTTCACCCATCACGTCAGCAGTATCGGCAGAGAATAACGTCGGGCCGAGGGTCCAGTTAAGCTGATTATCTGCTGTCCAACTCGGATATGTTGCGCCCCCATGACTAACTTTGGTCACGGGCAGGGCTGTACCCGTCATATTCGCCGCAATATTTTGTGGTCCGTTCAAAACTGGCATCACGAAGAGATTATAGTTTTCTCGGAACGCAATCATCCGGCCGTCATGGGATACGTTGTAACTTTGCGCCATAATCGAGGACGCGTGCTTGCGCTCCTGTCCGCCAAGAAGATTTGTAGAAACAAGCGTTGCTTTCTTATCAACGGTCTTGGTGAAAAACACCCTCAAGTCATCCGCTCCAAAATGAGGATTACCTCCCGACTTGCTAATGCGGAGCGTGTCCTGGGAACCAACTGCTTGCACATATATGCCTGTATCTGCAGACCATTCTGGAGCTGTTAGAAAACCTCCAGACCCTTTTTCATATGCAATAAAGTCACCACTTGGAGAGAAACTGGGGCGCTTATAGTGACCTGGATTAGTGCTGTGCGTGGTAATTTTTTTTGTGGCCAATTCCATCGAATGAATGGCGCCTAAGTCTTCGTCATTCCACGTCGTAAACACGATATGATTGGAGTCGCGTGACCAGCTTGGATAAAGCTCACGCATGGTTTTTGGTAATTTCGTCAGGTTCGAAACTTTGCCGCTCTTGATGTCCTTCAGATAGAGCTTTCCAAGGCTCTCAAATACAACCTTTTTCCCATTAGGAGAAATTTGAGAGAAACGCGGTATCTGCGTTTTAAACTCCTTGGGTGAAACCTCGACGCTTGGACGCGGAGCATCCATCACGGTGCGGGTGTCGTTTACTTTAAACTCAATGTGATCCACATCGCCATCTTTGACACGAACAGAGTGAATCTGACCCTTGGCCCAGAAGTAAATTTTACTGCTGTCTGGGCTCCAATCCATGTTAGGGTACATGCCTTGCACCCCCCATGTTTCTTGCATGTCCTGATCGAGATGATCAAAGACCATGCGTTCCTCTCCAGACTCCAGGTCTTTTATATAAAGTCTTGAGTCAGCCCGGACGCGTTTTACAAAGGCAAGGTATTTTCCATCAGGTGAGGGGGCAGGGCGTACGGCCCCACCAGCGCCGCCTGCCGCGGTGTCAATTTCTCCTGTTTCCATGTCATAGCGTTTGATTTGAAAGAGTTCGGTGTTGGAATCTTGCGCATATTCAAAGATCGGGCCTGAGGTTATATTTTGGCTGTAGTAAACGTAGTTCCCGTCGGGTGAGAACATCGGCTCTCCAAGCTCTTTCTGGTGAGCTTCTGAGGGTTTTTTCACGAGCTGTACTCCTGCGCCGCCGCTTTTGTGATACAGCCAGATTTCTCCAACGCCGAGTGAACGCGACGTTGTAAAGTGTTTGCGCGCCGCGATGAATTGCCCATCTGGTGACCATGTCGGGTTATTGGTGAGGCGGAAGCTTTCTTTGGTCACTTGTTCCTTGTTTTCGCCATCTACATCCATTGTCCAAATATTGTCACCGCCTGCGCGGTCGGACGTGAAGGCAATTCGGGAGCCGTCGGGAGAAAATCTGGGCTGCATTTCCCAAGCCATACCGCTAGCAATATTCTTCGCATTTCCGCCAGTAATTGGCATCGTGTAGATATCGCCGAGTAAGTCAAAGGCAATCGTTTTGCCATCTGGTGACACGTCGAGGCTCATCCATGTACCCTCGGCGACGGAGATGTCGATTTCCCGCTTATCCCCCGGCGGGTTCATGACATCCCATTTTTCAGATTTACCCTCGGCTTCGGCTTGCTGACTATCTTCTTTTATCTCACCCGCATCTGCGCTTTTCAAAGCCATGCTCTCCGCCGTTTTTGATTTCGCCTGAGCGGCCGCTCGCTTCGCTTCAGTTTGAGAAGGCTTTTTATGAGGGTGGTCCGCCATGGCCGTAAAAGCGAAGGCCGCTGTGGTAGCGACGCCGCCAAGTAGGATGTATTTCAAGGATAATGTCTTGCGAGAAGTCATGCGAATGCTCCGAGTATTGTTTTCGATACCATAAGAGGACTTCGAGTAAGATGTCATGTTTTTTCGCTCTGCAGGGGAAAATATCCGTTTTAGGTTTTGAGATAAGACTTCTCAAAACTTTCACGCTGTTGTGAATGAGTGTGGTTTGTGTGTAGCGGTTTGAACCTCCAAGCTGCCTTCATCAAATAACGGGAGAGATTTTATGTTAAGCCGACTTTCTTTAATTTTTGTCGTCGCAACGCTTTGGGGCTTTGCTATGTCGGCCGAAGCTCAAACCACAGGACCTAGTGTATTCGTAAATAAAACTCCGACTGCTTATGCGCCGATTGACTACTCGTTTTATGATACGATTATCAAAAAAGTCTCTGTGAATGAGGGTGGTCGTCCGCGTTTGGCTTATGATTTTATCCGTAACCAAAAAAACGACTTCATTGGAGACTATGTGTTGAAATTGGCACGGCAAGATGTTTCGCATTTATCGCCGAATGAGCGATTGGCCTACTGGCTTAATATTCAGAACACCCTCACAATTGACGCTATCCTTAAGGACGGAAAAGGAAAAAGATCACTCAAGAAATTACGCGGCACCGCCGATGAACCTGGGAAGCTCTGGACCAAACCTAGATTAACTATTGCGGGACAAAACTTGTCTTTGCAGGACATTGAAAACAAAATTCTGACCGAGTTTGAAAACCCAAATGTTATTTACGGCCTTTACCAGGGTGTTCGTGGTGGACCTAGCTTATCTTCAAAGGCCTATAATGGCGCGACTGTGAATGAAATGCTGGCTCAGAACGCCAAACGCTATGTTAATTCTAAGGGCATAGTTGCGGTGAAAGGTGATGTCGTTAAAGTCACGCCGGTATTTATGTGGTATAGAGATATCGCCCTTGGTGGAGGTGACATGGCTTTGATGGAACATTTGAAATCTCACGCCTATCCAAATTTAAAAAGCGCTTTGTTTCGCGGTAAGACTTATGAGATGTCCTCATTAAATTACCGATTGGATGACTACAAAATTCCTAAGCAAGAAACAGACGCGTCTCGTTCACGCGGTGGTGGTGGCTACGGCTCATAAGTCATGAAATCATCGCGGCTGACCCTCACACTATATTTCCTAGCCGCCCTTATTTTGGCGGCTTTATTTTACGTGCGATATATCAGCATAGGATTTGCCCTGGGCACGGATACATTCAGTCACCCGTATAAAAGATTTGTAGTGGCGATGATATTCGGTGGGCTTGCTTGGATGTGCCTCATACCAATCTTTAAAAATACGAAGTCGGATTTGGGAAAGCATATTTGGGTAATGGTGCTTTTAGGTGTCATTTTACGGACAGTATTTTTAGGCTCAACCCCGATTTATGAGGACGATTGGAATCGCTATCTTTGGGATGGCGCAGTGACAGTGCAGGGGACCAATCCTTACAAATACCCCCCGGATATAACGATTACGGTCGCTTCTGACGCAGCTGAGGACGTCAAAGAGCTGCAATCACTTTCGGTAAAAAATGAAAATTTCGCCACCCGAATAAACAATCCACACCTCACGACGATTTACCCGCCAGTGGCGATGAGCGTGTTCACACTTGCAGCTTTTATAAAACCTTTCAGTCTGGACGCCTTGAGAGGAATTTATCTGATAATCGAAGTCGGAGCGTTGTGGCTTCTATTTAAGACGCTTATTGCTTTCGGACGAGAGCCGATCTGGGCGTTAATATACTGGCTAAATCCCATGCTGATTTATAGTGTCTACAATGCCGGGCATATGGATATTCTCTTAGTTCCGCTTTTATTGGGCGCGCTATATTTCGCGAAGCGGAGGCCTATCCTGGCAAGCCTGACATTGGGGCTGGCGGCGGCGGTTAAAATATGGCCGCTCATTTTGGGACCTGTCTTATTAAGAACTCACAGAAACTCCCCTGCGATTTATATTGCGGGCGGTGTTATTATGGGGGTGACGGCCTTAGCACTGCTCGCACCGATGCTCTTAAGCTTGGGTGAAAGCAGCGGTTTACAGGCCTATGCTGGCGGTTGGCAGCGCAGTAGTTTTGTTTTTGGATACCTTGAAAGGGGGTTGGGGTTTGCAGAAGAAAATGCAGGGCGGCTGGCACGCTTTTCTGTAGCAGGTTTATTAACGGCATTGGCACTTTGGCTCGCCTTTAGGCGAGGAGATGATCGGAATATTCTTCCCGGCTATATGATGATTATTCCATTATGCCTGTTCCTATTATCCCCCACAGGGTATCCGTGGTACGTACTGTGGTTCTTGCCATTTCTACCTTTCCTTCCTCTCTATGGTGCCGCTTTGCTTACAGTGACGGTGACGCTCTACTATGCGCGCTACGCGATGGGTGAGCGTGATGTTTATGATCTCTATAGCTCTTATCTCGTTCCCTTCCAATTTGGACTTCCGATAATCATTTTACTCTGGGAAACCTATATTATGCGAAAACGTTCCAATGTCTGAATCGGTTGTCAAAGTCGTTATTCCTGCTCAAAATGAAGAGCGAGCAATCGGAAAAGTCATTTCCGAAATTCCGGACTGGGTAAGTGAAGTTATTATCGTGGATAATGGCTCAACGGATAACACAGCCCAAGTCGCGAAAGACCATGACGCAACAGTTGTTTCTGTGCCCGAAGCCGGATATGGCCGCGCGTGTTTGGGCGGTATCGCGGCGGCGGGGGATTATGATATTCTTGTGTTTCTGGATGGCGATGCCTCGGATTACCCCGAAGATATGCGCCTGCTTGTTCAGCCTATCTGTGACGAGAAAGCGGATATGGTTATTGGATCACGAGTTTTAGGGGAGCTTGAAAAAGGCGCGCTAACACCGCAACAACGTTTTGGTAATGCATTGGCATGTTGGTTGATGAAGCTCATTTGGAAACATCGTTACACAGATCTCGGGCCCTTCCGCGCGATTTCGCGTGAGGGGCTTCAGAAACTCAAAATGGAAGCTTCGACCTTTGGCTGGACAGTGGAAATGCAAATTCGCGCGCTTAAGCAAGGCCTACGTTGCCAAGAGGCGCCAGTGCGCTATCGGAAGCGCATCGGAAAGTCGAAAATCTCCGGAACATTAAAAGGCGTTGTTATGGCGGGCCTTTATATTTTGGGGACGATTTTCAAAGAAGCTGTACGGCGCTAGAACCTGCCGGCAGCCCCTGGAAAGACGACGGGTGTCTCGCTGCCATCTTTGGCCACAGCAGATACGCCAAAGAAGTAATTATCAATAACGAGGTTTGTAAACTCCCACTCATTGACCTCTCCGACAAAGCGTGAATGGGTCCATTCTGGCGCCGTGGTTAAGCGCCAATGCACCCGATAACCTGCGAGGTTATCTGCGTTATCCGGTGTTTCCCAAGTAAGTTTAGCCGAGGGCTCTACGGCACCTGTGGCTTCGACATTTGCGGGGAAGGGCGGCGCACCGGCCATGCCTGCCATGGTTATCATGTTCAGGCCAGTTAGCTTAGCGGCGTAATCAGCATCTACACCTTGCATTGTATCGCCATAAACAGTTCCGTCCTCGGTCCGTAAATCTTGATGCTGACGGTCATAGTGCTCATGGGTCTCCATGATACGAATACCTGGGATGCCAACCTGATTAAAGGGGCGATGATGGCCGCCGCGTCCAAAACGGTCGAGACGATAGATAAGCATGACATTTAGGTTCGTCATATACTGATCAGCTTGCGCTTTGATATATCGAGCGAGGTTTCGTGAGGGGCTATCAACCTCTCCGCCCGTAAAACGCCGGGTGCGGGCCTCGGCCTCCGTCTCATTGGCGCGGGTGCCCTCGGAGAAAACACGAACGCTTGAATTGTCAATCACGCCGTCGATTCCTGAGATGTTTGAAATCATGTCATTGTTGAGCACGCCTTTAATCTCCCAACCTTGTTTGAGAGCGTAATCGGCGACAATTTTTCCGCCGAAAAGCCCCTGTTCTTCGCCCGATAATCCAGCATAAATAATCGAGCCAGCATATTTGCGTTTGGACAGGATACGCGCCGCTTCAATTGTGCCGGCCATGCCAGAGGCATTATCGTTGGCGCCCGGGCTATCATCTGTTCCGTTAAGCGGGTCTGTCACGCGGCTATCAATATCACCGCTCATCATGACATAACGATTTGGGTCGATAGTACCTCTCTGAATAGCGAGAACAGATACGACGTCGACCGGGTCGGGAATACGGCGCTCGCCCGAAACTGTGTCCGAAACATAGATGACCTCTAAGCATCCGCCGCAGTCTTGTGAAATTTTCTCAAATTCAGCAAAAATCCAGCGCCGAGCTGCACCAATTCCGCGTGTACCACTTTCCGTTTCCGAGAGCGTATGGCGCGTGCCGAAATCGACTAGCGTTTGAATGTCATTTTTAATCCGCTCAGGCGAAGCTTCCGAGGCGATTGCGTAGATGTCTTGAACTTCAGAGGGCGGGCCGTAATCGGATTTTTGCGCTTGTGCGGAGCAGGCCAATAGAAAGGCTGTGGAAGCCAAAAGTAATTTCCTCATGAAGTCCCCTAATTCGATTTACGTAGTTGTTGCAAGTTTAAGTACAGAGCCATAGCCCTGTCGTATCTCCATGTCTTTGTGATGCCCAATCATCTCTTTGTGAAGCGCTTTTAAGCGGTAACAGGGTACAAACATATAGGCGTGATGCTCGACATGATAGTTGACCCAATAGGGCCCAAGGAAAATTTTTTCGAATATGTTGGTGTAGGTCGTTCGGGCATGGGTGAGGGGGTTGTCATCATAGCTTGTCATAGCGTGCTCGGTGATATTGCGCAGGCGTAAAACGACAAAGAACCAAGTCATAAGCGGCGCAAGCCAGAGCGCAAAATATAACCACCAGTGGCCAAGCAGTGCTAGGCTCCCGAAGATAACCAGATTAGTCATGATGTAAGGCCGGGGAGAATTTTTCTGAAAAGCATCTGAGCCTTCGATATCGGGCTTTTCGCCTTGTTTCATTTTCAGTGTTGCGAGCCTGAGCCGTAAAAAAGTTTGCCCCGTTATATCCCGCAAAAGTTTACGACGCAGACTGGCCTTAGAAATCGGGAATTTAGAGGATAGCGGAAGATCAGGGTCTCTTTCGCTCTGGGTATACCGGTGATGTTTAAGGTGGTATTTTCGATAACCCTCAAGATCCCCACCATAAGGCGCGCCGAGCAAGTACTTGCCAACAAAATCGTTTAAGGTTTTGTTCTTAAATAAAATACCATGAGCCGCGTCATGCATCAATATAGCCATGCCATGCTGACGCGAACCGATCAGAAGAAATGCAAGTATAAAAGTGAAGGGGTTGGGAAATATTACAAATATTGCCATTGCCCCAATGACTACACCCCAGACATGCAGGGTTAGCATAGCGCCCCAGAGATTGGAGCGTTGCGCGAGCTCTTGGACTTTGGCTCTTGGTATATAATTTGCCGTGGCACCCATGACGCCAACATGCGGTTAGGGAGGGATGCTGTCAATCGCGGCGTAGCAAACTAATAAAGTCCGTCATGCGTAATAACGATGGAGTTGAAAGGTAAGGAACGGTGAAATTTTTCTTCATAACAATTGGGATGTGGTTTTTTTTGACATCCGCGGTTTCGGCTAAAATGAAAGGGTGCGATATGTACACTAATTTCGAGACTGTCTCGCAGACACAGATTTGGCGCGCTGTGAATGACGGCGTTATGGGTGGATTATCATCTGGATCGCCGTATTTTCAAGATGGCATTATGATTTTTAAGGGAGTGATAAACACAAATGGGGGCGGATTTTCTTCGGTGCGCAGCCCTGTTGAAGAGGGGGCTTTAAAGGAAGCGGACGGAGTAAAAGTTCGTTTACGCTCTGATGGGCGTGCCTATAAACTAACCTTTCGCAGTGATGCTGTCTGGCGCGGGCGCCGAATTTCGTTTCAAGCGCCACTTCCGACGACTACTGCAGGCGAATGGGCCGAGGTTGTCGTGCCGTTCTCTGCCTTGCGCGGGTCCCTTTTTGGTCGGCCCGTAAGCGGGGCAAAGTTTAATAAAGAAGCAGTGACGGAATTAGGATTTATCCTAGCAGACGGGCAGGACGGCCCTTTCCGGCTTGATGTAGATTGGATTGCGAGTTGCCCCCCCTAGCCTTAGTAAGGCTTGACCTGCGCGTTTGCATGGAGGAATTAGACAATATGACACGATTATTATTACTTGCCTCTCTTTCAGTTCTTTTTGCTGCTTGTCAGGAAGCGGCGGCTGAGAAGGGTTCGCCTCCAGAGGAGCCTGCTATTCAGGAACAGGCTGCCGATTGGGACAAGACGGTATCAGCAGTAGTCGAGGTGCCGTCTGTTCAGGACCAAGTTATCGTTGAGGATTGGTCGACAGGTTTAAAAGAGCCCTGGGGCATTCATTTCATAGCAGACAATAAAGCGCTTATTACCGAGAAACGCGGTAAGCTCTGGCAAATCACCCCTGAGGTTAAGCTTGAAGTAAAGGGCATACCCGAATCGGTAGATCGCGGGCAGGGAGGCTTGCTCGATGTTGCAACTGACCCTGATTATGCGGAAAATGGTTGGGTGTACCTGAGCTTTTCCCACGCTGATGCCGATCAGCGCAAGAAGCTCATGACCAAGATTGTACGAGGGAAGATAAACTCGAGTGCAGCGGGCTTAGTGTGGGAGGAGGAGGAGACTCTCTTTCAGGCCAACCCCGGTGACTATTTAGATTCTGGACATCATTTTGGCTCGCGTATTACATTTGACAATCAAGGGCATCTATATTTCGGTATTGGTGATCGCGGTAAGATGGAGATGGCACAAGATGTAACTGTGCCGAATGGTAAAATACACCGCATCATGCGAGACGGTTCTATTCCAAAAGATAATCCGTTCGTTAACCTCGACGGTGCTTACCCCTCGATTTACAGTTTTGGCAATCGTAATCCACAAGGAACCATAGTTCATCCTGATACGGGCGTTGTATGGGAAACCGAACACGGGCCGCGAGGCGGGGATGAATTGAACGTCATAAAAGCAGGTGTCAATTATGGTTGGCCAAAAATATCCTATGGTATTAATTACAGCGGCACAGTTCTAACGCCGCATACCGCTTTGCCGGATATGGCGCAGCCCACGAGCCAATGGACGCCTTCCATCGCGGTTTGTGGATTGGATGTATATACGGGTAATCTCTTTCCAGAGTGGAGGGGACGCTTGCTTGCAGGGGCTCTCGCTTATCAAACCGTTCGCCTTATAAAGGTTGACGGGGAAAACTATGTTTCCGAGGCAACGCTTCTTCAGGATAAAGGGCGGGTTAGGGATGTCACAACGGGCCCAGATGGTGCTATATATGTTGCTCTGCCAACACGAATCGTAAGGATTACACCGAAGACATGACAAGCTGGAAAGACCGCCTGATTGAAGGCTATCGTGAATTTCGCGCGGGCGATTTTGCTGATCAAAAGGCGTTATACGAAGAACTCGGAACAAAAGGCCAGAAGCCCAAAGTGATGCTTATTGGCTGTTCGGACAGCCGGGCAGATCCTTCTGATATTTTCAACGCCTATCCCGGCGAAATGTTTGTTTTGCGCAATGTCGCAAACATCGTACCGCCTGTTGATCCTACTGAAGGTTACCACGGAACATCGGCGGCGATTGAATACGCTGTCACGGTGTTGAAGGTCGAGGCTATTGTGGTGATGGGACATGAGAGCTGTGGTGGTATCCAAGGCTGCTTGAACGGCATGGGCCATGATCCTGAAGCAGGTTACGTCGGTAAGTGGGTATCCATCATCAATGACGTGCGCGACCGCGTACTCGCAAAGAACCTCCCGGAGAGTGAACAGAGCTTTGCGATGGAGTTAGAGGGCGTGAGACAGTCCTTGAGTAATCTTATGACATTCCCATTCGTCAAAGACGCCGTCGAAAGCGGGCAATTGACACTGCAAGGGGCATATTTTTCTATCATTCAAGCCAAATTAATGTTGGCTAATGAAGCTGGCGAATTTGAACTGATTGAAGCGGCTTAAGCCGCAACTGCCGTTACAACAGCATAAGGATCTATTCCATTATCCTGCATCATTTGGTGCACTTTGTTATACTGCGTAGGGGCTTTAATGTTTAGCCGCTTACGAGCCTCTTCTAAATTTTCGGACATCAACGCCACTATATCTTGCTTGATAATGTTTTCCGCGAGATTGCCATGTTTTTTGGCTTCTCGCACAGCTCTCCAAACTGGGGCACCTTTTGGGGCTTCCTTGCGAATTTCAAAGGGCACCATTTGTGCTATGAAATAAATACCGAGTCCGCCATGTTGGCTGTGAGTGAAGTTTAGTACACAGGCTTCCCCCAGAGCGTCTCGGCTATAACCTGACAGAATGTGCATTAAATCATGAACGTCCCGGCGGCGATTTCCATACCATGCCACATTAGCATCATAATGGTCCTCGAGACGTTTACCCCAACGCTCATACTCATCGACGAGACCTTGTGCGGATAGACCTTGGGCTTCCATGAAGTCACAGTAATGATGCCCCACAGATCCGATGGGAGTTTTGCGCAACATCTCATGGTCATCGAGAAGGGGAACGAGGTTTCTTCGTTCTGCAAATCGCGCCTGACCCTCGGCGGTCGCGATAAAGCGTTTATAGTCTTTTTCTAAATTTGACCCATCTAGGGCTTCAACAATATCGAACACCTGAGTCGTATCTTCCTTGTCTTTGATGAGATTTCGGAAGTGCTTATAAGCTTTTAAGGGTCTAATTCGTCGTGATGTCATGCGACTTTCGTAGAGCAAGTTGATAATTTTATCAATAAACGCCCCTGCATAGCGCCATTTCAAAAACGTATTGTTAGTGCAGCAAACCTAATGTTTTAAGTGTCGGAATTACGCCAAGCTCCCGATCCACGTGATGGGCCGACATGCCAATGGATCTCGCCGCTTCAACGTTGATCTCAGTGTCATCAAAAAACCATATGTCAGAAGGGTTTAGGTCCATCTCTTCGATGGCTATCTGGTAGCTTTTTGGATTTGGCTTTGCGGCGCGAATAAGGTGAGACGCGAAGCAAAAGTCGAAATATTTTTCGGGGATAATATGGGTGGGGAGATGCCCCCAATGCAGAGCATTTGTATTAGAAAGACAGGCGAGTGTGTAGCGGGAACGAAGTTCAATTAGCATTTGTTTAGTGCCAATATAGCTTTTTTGCACCCAACTGTTCCAAAGTTCTTTGGCCTCGGCGGCCGAAAGTTGAAGGTTGAAATCGGCGATGAGCATGTTGGTAAACTCATTATCTCCGCATTCGCCAACCTCATAGGCATTGAAAGTTGGTGAGTTTGCGAAACGCGCCACCACACCGTCTCTGTTAAGCCCGGAAATTTTGGCGAGTTCCTCTAATCCAACCCAACGGACTATAACGCCGCCAAGATCGAAGAGCAGAGCCTTTGGATGACTCATTAAGCTGAATAATTTGGACGAGCTTTCATACGCTCGTGCCATTCGAGCAACGCAGTTTGCGACTCTTTCGGGAAAACCTTTACCCACCTTGCGAAATCAACGACAACGGTGGCTGTTATATCTGCGACCGAATAAGATGCACCGGCCACATATTCGTTCTCTTTTAGCTGCTCGTTCAGGTCTTCAAAAAACCAAGCAATTTGTTGTAGGCCGCGTTCGGCAAGGGCCGGAATTTGCGCTATATTCCGTGGACCCGGTAGAGCGCGGTCCTTCATAGCGGGCGTGCTATTTCTCAATGCATGGGCGATGGACATGAGTCCTTCCATCTCGCATCGCCAATTCCACTTTGCAATTTGAGCTCTCTCCAGCGCGGTGGTGCCCAGCATCGGTGTCTCGGGATATAAGGCCTCAAGGTAAGCCGCAATCTCCGCATTTTCGGTTAGAACGCCGTCATCTGTCTCCAATGCGGGTACTGTGCACCGGGGGTTTACCTTTCGAAAGGCTTCGCTCATTTGCTCACCACTACGAAGGTCGATTTGAATATTTTCATGCTCAATGCCTTTTTCCGCCAAGAGCATGCGCGTGCGGCGTGGGCTGGGGGCTGTTTCGCAATCATAAAGCTTGAGCATGAAGGTTGTCCTCGTTAGGTCTGGTATAAGGAGCCTATTATGTCAGCTATGCGTTTAATGAAAAGTCTTTTCGGTGGACTGGCGCTTTTCGCCCTATCTGCCTGTCAGCCAGAGGCGCCATCCCCTCAGGACGCCTTCTTCGAAAATCTGAAACGTCATTGCGGCGAAGCCTATGCTGGTAAGCTCGTTAGTAAAGACGAGGTCGATTCTGATTTTGCGGGTAAGAAAATGGTGATGCATGTGCGCGAGTGTAGCGACACAGAATTGCGTATTCCGTTTCATGTGGATGATGACCATTCAAGAACATGGGTCATCACGAAAACTGATGCGGGCTTACGCCTTAAACATGACCATCGCCATGAGGATGGCTCCGAAGATGCGGTCACGCAATATGGCGGCGATACTATTTATGAAGGCGCAAAGTCTCGACAAGTCTTCCCCGTCGATCAATATTCGATAGATATGTTTTTAAAAGAGGGGCTCGACGTCTCAATCGTCAATGTCTGGGCCATGGAGATCAATGAAGCGTTTTTCGCCTATGAGCTTAGTCGCCCAAATAGGCATTTCCGCGTGGAGTTTGATGTGACTAAGTCCGTTGAGACGCCGCCCGCGCCTTGGGGGTTTGAAGACTAAATTATGAGCGCTATCAAAACTGTTCTAAACCCTCGTGAGAAAGACATCGGCGAATTTTCAGTACGGCGCGCTTTGCCTTTCGTGCAACAGCGCTCAATCGGCCCCTGGGTGTTTTTTGACCACTTTGGTCCTGTGAGTTTCAAGCCTGGTGACGGCATCAATGTCCGTCCGCATCCCCATATCAATTTGGCCACGGTGACGTATTTATTTGAAGGCGAAATTTATCACAGAGATACCCTGGGAAATGCCCTGCCAATACATCCCGGCGCTATAAATTTAATGGTAGCAGGTAAGGGGATTGCGCATTCCGAACGAACTAGGGATGAATTACGCAAGGCGGGTTACAACCTACATGGACTACAGCTCTGGCATGCGCTGCCCGAAGAATTTGAAGAGGTCGAGCCTGATTTTTATCACACGCCCGCCGACGATATTCCAACGGTTGATTTGGACGGCGTGACTATACGGGTCATGATGGGCAGTGCCTTTGGCGTGACATCGCCTGTAAAAACATTCTCTCCTAATCTTTATTTGGAAGCAGTGATGAGAGATGGCGCCTGTTTTGATATCCCTGAGGCTGAAGAATTGGGTGTTTATGTTGTGAAGGGTGAGGGGGAAATTGACGGAGAAACCGCTCCGATTAATACGATGGCGGTTCTGACAAGTACCGCTAAACGTATTACCGCGAGAGGCGAAACCCGCTTAGCCATTATCGGCGGTGCGCCGCTAGGGCATCGTCACTTATGGTGGAATTTTGTCTCCTCTCGCAAAGAGCGGATAGAGCAGGCGAAGGAAGATTGGAAAAATGGTGTGTTTGGTGATGTTCCGGGCGATAGCGATGAGCGCATCCCGCTCCCGGATTAAGCTGCAAAAATTCGGCCAGGGTCTTTGAAGCTTTTGAACTCTAGCGCATTGCCTGACGGGTCTAGGAAAAACATTGTGGCCTGTTCGCCTGTTTCGCCTTTGAAGCGGATATAGGGATCAATGATAAAGTCTATGCCTGCCGCGATGAGGCGGTCGCGCAGGGCGTGCCACGCTTCCCAATCCAATACGGCTCCGAAATGCCTGACTGGGACATCTTTGCCATCGACGGCGTTAGTGGGTTCGGTTGTCCTAAAAGCTTCGGGTTTAACGTGGAAACTGACTTGGTGTCCGTAAAAGTCAAAATCAATCCAGGTCTCGGCCTCGCGGCCTTGTTCACAGCCAATGACGTCAGCATAAAAGCGGCGTGTTTGTTCTTTGTCTTTGACGGGGTAGGCAAGGTGGAAAATTGTCCCCATGACCGCCTCTATTTGGGGCCGTAGGCGTAATCGCCGCCTTTTTCGAGCGCGCGCAGGTAAGCTGGACGCTTATGAATTTTATCAACAAACTCATTACAGGCTTCATAGCCCTTGAGACGTCCACGCGCCTTGGCCGCTTCAAGGGGGAAAATCATCTGTATGTCTGCGCCAGTTAGTTTGTCACCCGCAAAGTACTCATTGCGTATTAGGCGGTACTCACAGTAATCCAAAACGCCCTTAATTTCATTCATAATGATAGGCTGGATAGGGGCCGCAGCTTCACCGAGATAGCCGGTATAAAGCGCGAGCAGGAAGGGCAACATCGCTGAGCCTTCTGCAAAATGCAGGAAGTGAACATAATCGATATATTCTTGAGTATCGCGTTCGGGGCGTAATTTACCTTCGCCATATTTATCTAAGATATAAACGATAATTGCGCCTGTCTCTGCAACGATATCATCACCATCTTCAATAACAGGGGACTTCCCCATGGGGTGGATCGCCTTTAGCTCAGCGGGCGCGCGGTTGGTGTCTGGGTCGCGCTGATAATGCTTAACCTCGTAGGGAACTTCCAACTCTTCGAGAAGCCAAAGAATGCGCTGGGAACGAGAGTTATTAAGGTGGTGTACAGTAAGCATACAGACTTACTGAACCTGAAAATGGGGTTAGGCAAGCACCTTTTTGGGGCCGTCACCATCTTTGAACTGAACCGAACGAATGTTCTCGCTTAGCGTAACATCCACATTGTTAAGTTGGCCTGGAATAATTTCACGCAACATTGATGCTGACACGGTGAGTTCAGACGGGGCTTTGTCTAATTTTGCTTCTTGGTAAACATAAACCGTGCGGCCTTCGGTCTCGGCGCCAAGAATTTGCAGCTCAACCACCTTTCCCGCTGCGAAAAGGGAAAACTTATCTTGCGTGTAAAGCGCTAGCTGAGCGCGGGCTCGCAGGGAGGTTAAATCGGGTTTGTGGATAATGCCACGCGCGGCAAGAGCGCTCTCCGCATCATGGAGGTGATAGCGATGGATGACGTAAAGCATTCCATCTTTTTCGTTCCACTCAACGGTGCTGAGAGTCGTTTTTTGTTTATGCGCGAGAGCGCAAGTGGGAAGGGCCGCCCCGAAGGCAGCCCCGCTCATGATGATAAATGCCTTGCGACGGGATAACATAGATTTACTGTCTTATTTGCCCATCATTTTTTCAAGCGTCTTACGCAGAGATGACTTCTCTTTTTCATCCAGTTTTTTCTTTTCAGTCTTAGCTGTTGAGGTCTCAGGCTCAGCTTTTGTCGCGTCATTGTCGTTGGAGCCAGACTTTAAAGGTAGGTCTTTCCCTTTATCTTTTGCCTCACCTTTGCTTTCAACCTCTTCTTCCTTGTCAGTTTTGAGTTCCACGAGCATGTCCGCCATCATGCTGCTCGCCTTGTAGTTAGACTTGTACATTTCCAGGCGGCCCGGACGCATAACAGGTGGATAACTGTTATTGTCGAAATCGGCATCTGCTGTCTGGTGATGCGGGTCGAGTTCAATAGACTTGATGCGGTTTTTGCGGGTGATGAGCTTTGTAACCTTTTTGCTGTTACGACGCCAGATTTCAGCCGGCACCATCAACTCTTCCGTGTCGCCATTCATGTAAGTCAGCTTTAGCGGTAGCGGGCTAATGAGACCACCAACGTTTTCGAAGTCTACGAAGTAGAAATAGTGGCCATCCTCTTGGGCGCGCTCCCAAACTTCTTTTTCCCATCCCTCAAGACCATCAATAAAACTCTTATACTTGTTACGGTCTTTGTTGGTCACGGCAAATTTGTCGTTCTCGTTGTAGAAATCATCGATATCTTCCATGCGGTCGATATATAGTTCGATGCCTTCTTCGCGGTTGCGAATTTGAACGATGTTTTCCGGACGCTTAACGAGATCATCTGCGCGGTCCTTGTCTTTTTCTTGTTCAGGGTCCTGAGTCGAGATCGTGTATTCGCGCATATCAGTAATGCCGATGTCGACGTGATCCGTACCAAAATACCAACCCCGCCAAAACCAATCGAGGTCAACGGCGGAAGCGTCTTCCATTGTACGGAAGAAGTCAGCTGGAGTCGGGCGCTTAAACTTCCAACGATTGGCATATTCCTTAAAGGCATAATCGAAGAGTTCGCGGCCCATAACGGTTTCGCGAAGCACCATGAGAGAGGCCGCAGGCTTAGAATAGGCGTTGGGGCCAAACTGCAAAACGCTATCAGACTGCGTCATGATTGGGACTTGATTTGAGCTCGTCATGTAACGCGGAATAACGTCGAGCGGGTTTTGCTGTCCGCCAGAGATAGGGAAGTTTTCTTCCCATTCATATTCGGCCATATACTCGAGGAAACTGTTCAAGCCTTCATCCATCCATGTCCAGCGGCGCTCATCAGAGTTCACGACCATCGGGAAGTAGATGTGACCAATTTCGTGGATGATGACGCCAATGAGGCCATATTTCACGCGGCGAGAATAAACGGTTTCACCTGATTTTTCGTCTTCATAAGGGCGGTAACCATTAAAGGTTATCATAGGGTATTCCATGCCGCCGCGCTCCCAAGAGTTCACAGATTGAGCGGTGGGGTAAGGGTAGTTGAAGGCGAATTTGTTGTAGACGTCCATTGTGTGAACAACGGCGTGAGTGGAGTATTTAGACCAGATTGGATCAGCTTCTTTGGGGAAAAAACTCATCGCGGTCACGACGGGATTAGTTTCGTCATCCTGTTCAAAAAGCATCGCGTCCCATATATATTTGCGGGAGCTCGACCATGCAAAATCACGAACGTTATCGGCTTTGAAACGCCATGTTTTTGTGCCTTTGGCAACGGATTTTTCGTTTTCTTCGGCTTCTTCTGGCGTGACAATGTAAACGGGCTTCTTTGTGCCTGCTTCATCCATACGCTTGCGTTGCTCAACCGTCATAACTTGGCGCGGGTTTTGTAGAACACCAGTTGCAGCAACGATGTGATCCGATGGTACGGTGATGTTGACGTTATAGTCACCAAATTCCAACGTAAACTCACCGCGGCCTAGGAACTGTTTATTCTGCCAGCCCGTGTAATCCGTGTAGGCGGCCATGCGAGGGAACCACTGCGCGAGCCCAAAGATACAATTTCCGTCTTCGCCTTCATCGGTGAAACATTCGTAGCCACCGCGCCCGCCAACGGCTTCTTCATCGATAATGTTATGTTCCCAGTCAATATTGAACTCAAATCGTGCATCAGGGGCCAGGCCTTCCGGCAGGTTGATCCGCATCATGGAGTCGTTGATGATATAGGAAAGCTCATTGCCCTCGGCGTCGGTTACAGCTTTGAACTCAAAGCCATATTCGCGATCTTCCATAGCCTGATTGTATCGCATCATGTTGAAGCTGATTCGGTCGGCGCTTCCTGAGCCTTGTCCTCGGCTTGACCCTGCTGCAGCGGCAACGGTCGACTCTCTGGCCAGAGAGCCATCTTTGAAACGATTTTGGTCAAGCGCTAGCCAGATATAATTCAGCGTATCAGGTGAATTATTAACGTAATCAATTTCCATTTCTGCAATGATACGTTTTTTGTCTTCGTCCAAAGTGGCGTCGATATTCACATTGGCTTGTTGCTGCCAATAAGCGGGACCGGGTGCACCCGAAGCATTTCTGAAGATATTAGGGGTTGGAAGGCTTTCAGGGCCAAGCTGACGGAAATGCTTAACTTGATCACCTGCGCTGAAGGCGGGGCCGTCATTGTTGGAGTCCGATGCATAGGCTTGGGTCGTCAATGCGATCGAGCCGATTGCCGCTGTGGTCGTGATAACGCCTAAAGTGAAAGCTGATTTAAGTCCGCGCATAGGAAACCCCGGTGGTTATGTTGGATACCGTTTGTAGTTACGGCTAGAATAGCGGGAATAGCTATCAACTTCACACTAAATTCGCGTTAACGGGGAAATATCTTCCCCATTTTAAACTGTCTACGGGTTAATCTGGCTTAGTAGCCGCGGTTTTCTTGACGCTCATGTGTGAATAGTCCCGGACCGGAGAGGACTTTCCAGCCAGATTGGCGCCAAAAACGGCCTTTGTTCAGCTCAATCTCTAGGTTGGGCAACTTATTCGCGCCGCGGCGGGTCTTAACCTGCCTCGCATGGGGTATAATTGTATTGAGGAAGATCTCACGTTGGATGAGGATGGATTGATTGGTCCACGGCATGGCTCTCGCATCAACTAGAAAATAACCGTCCCCAATGTCTTCAAATGCTTTTTCGTGCCGACGAATCGAATCAAGGCCGTCATACCGCGCATAACCGGAAAGTCTCTCGACTTTTCGCGGGCGCAACAGGCGCTTTATAGACGCGAGTAGCCCTGAATTGTATAAAGCCCGATATTTTCTAAGCCCATCAAAGTCCTGACCTGGAGATTTAACACTTCTGAGCCGGCTCATGATAACATCTTCGCGTGGGAGAACTTTGAGAGATCGATTTATTTGCCTTTCAGCCTCGTCTCGCGTTTCAATTAGAGGGCAATCATTCTCCGTGAATAGAAGATAGTCAGTCGACAGGCATTCTGCTGTAGCGGCGATATTTTCAAGGATGCCCAAGTTTTTTGTAGCTGTATGGATAGTCACTGGAAACTTGTTTGCGACCTTTAAAACTCTCGCGTCGGGATCAGGCAAGAAGACAACGACTTCATCAAACAATGAAAACAGGTCGGCTTCAGCGTAGGACCTAAGAGAATTTTCTAAACTTTCGGCCCCGCGCCAGCTTAGTATTCCTAGGCCTACTGTTGGGCGAGTCATTGCCAGTGCTCAGCAATCCAGGGGGTGGGCTTCACGAATTTGTAGATCTTTTTATACCACGGGGCAGGCCAGATACCGATAGCGGCTTCGTCTTGGTCTGGCTTGCCAGTAAAAGCGACAATTCGGGTATCCCCAGGAAGTACAGGCGTTTTGAGAAAGTTCATCGGCCATTTAGGCATGAGGCTGTGCTTAAAACTTGCGCACCAAAGCTCGGGCCAAAACACCATATCTTCAATCTCTTTAGAGATGTAAACTTGCTCAATTCTGTATGTGTCCAGAATTGGGTCGGGGTTACTTTGAATGTCTTCATAGATATGGCTATATTTACCGACGGGGAAACGAAAACAGGAGGTGTTTCCGATGCCTTTGCCCATTTGTGTCCAATTTTCTATGACGCAAAATCGTCCGGGCTCATAATCAAACAAATCATCTAGATTGCCCGTGATGACGAGGTCTAAATCGAGGAAGAGGACATCTCCTTCCAAGTCGGCGAGGGGGTACTTCCACATAACAAGCTTTCGCCACGGAGTTAGGGCGAGCTCGTCTGGTAAATCAATAAATGGGATGGGCTCAATATGGACATTCGGATTAATATCAGTGCCATCGTCCGTAAAACAAACAAGCCGCGTTTCGCGGCGTGTTTGACGTTGGATGGAACGGTATAATCTGTTCACGAATTCAGGGCCATATCGCGTGCCCCATTTCATGCAAATAATGGTTTGAACCATAAGGGTTTATTTCCGCATCTCGTCACGCAGAGCACGGAATTCTGTGCCTTCATACCAATTTGGCCAATCTTGAGAGTTGGCGAGACCATATCCTAGTTCAAACAAAATTTCGGTGCTTTGCTCAATCCCTGATAGATCCCAGCTATTATCGTATTCGTCTGCAGGTTTGTGATAGCGGTCTTTCGTGTATTCCTTAGCGAAATCTTCGCCATAGGTCAGGCCATTTGTAATGTGGTCATTCCCGGGGTCAGAATAGAGCATCGGCACACCTTTCTTCGCCAGACTAATGTGATCAGAGCGGTAGTAGTAGCCCGCTTCAGGCTTATCATCCGGAACAATATACATTCCGCGGGGTTCAAGGACAGTTTTCAATCGGTCTTCAAGTTGTGAAGCGCCAAAACCTATGACCTTCATGTCCTTGGTTTTTCCAAGGGGCAGGATAGCATCAATGTTAATGCCTGAAACTGTTTTATCGAGCGGGACAATCGGGTCTTCTGCATAAAAGGCAGAACCAAGGAGGCCGCTTTCTTCGGCTGTCACAGCGACAAATAATGCTGATCGCTCAGGTGCGCCTTGCTGCACAAATGCTTCGGCAATCTCAAGAATAGCTGCAGTTCCCGTCGCATTGTCGACTGCGCCATTATAGATTTTATCATCGCCTTCAATCGCGTCATTTTTTCCAAGATGGTCCCAGTGGGCCATATAAAGTACGTACTCATCGGGACGGGTCGTGCCTTTGACGGCTCCGGCAACATTTCTTGATGTTGTTGTCTTTACAGTTTGATTAATCGTCGCATTGAGCGTCAAAGCTGGCGCTGGAACGGGTTTAAACCCTTTCGCAGCAGCGTTGGATTTCATCTCTGCAAGGTCGAGATTGGCAGTTGCAAACATTTGTTCCGCTTGATCATAGGTGACCCAGCCTTCCAGAGCCACGCGAGAGGCGCCGCGGTCTGGGCGCACAAGGTCATATTGCTCTCCGGTCCAAGAACCTGAAACGACATCCCAGCCATATGAGGCCGGTGCTGTTTCATGGATTACGATAGCCGCTGCTGCGCCCTGACGGGCGGCTTCCTCATATTTATAAGTCCAGCGGCCATAATAAGTCATGGCGTTGCCCTTAAATAAAGCCTCATCTTTTGTAGCAAACCCTGGGTCATTTACCAGCATGACGACTGTTTTGCCTTTTACATCCAAACCGGCATAGTCATCCCAGCCATATTCTGGGGCGGTTACTCCGTAACCAACAAAGACGAGCTCGCTGTCTTTGAGCTCCACGGTTTCATCAAGTCGTTTTGTCCAGAAAACTGCGTTTTCAGTGGAGTTTCCGTCCACAACCTGAGTGTCTCCATTGGAGATGGACATTGTAGAAGTCGGAAGAACCGTTTGGGCTGTAAGCTCGACAGGTTGAAAATAGCTGCCATTTTCGCCCATCGGCGTAAGTCCAGCTAATTTCATTTCATCCGCGATATATTGCGAGGCGGCTATGCCGCCGGGCGTTCCAGGAGCACGGCCCTCAAATTCATCAGAAGCTAAGCGTTCAATACGCCTGCCAATATCTGCCGCTGAGGCTATGGGTGGTTTTGCAGAGTTATCTTGAGTTGCCGTCGGCTCGCAGCCAGCTAAAAAAACCATTGATGCGCTGAGCGCCAAAATCCCAAGACGAGTCATATCCGCTTCCTATATTTTCTTTTCGGTTGAAAACCGTTTTGCTGTGTCTAATCATATAGCCACAAAAATAAAAGGTGAAACTATGCGCGCACTCTTAATCTCTCTTCTGGCAAGCTCAACTTTGATCGGCTGTTCTGAAACGCTCACCCCACCGGAAAAGGAGGCTTCAAGCACGCCAGCTAAGTCGGCGGAATACCAGCGGAGCCCAGAGGTCGATAGGCTTATAAAGGCTGCTCTTGCGGGCACGCAAGCTTATGACATTACCGAGAGCCTCACGACGGAGGTCGGGCCGCGCGTGGGCGGATCACCCGAAGAAGCCAAGGCGCGAGAGTGGGCGGTTGCGAAGTTCAAAGAAATTGGCCTGCAAAATGTCCGAATCGAACCTTTTACCATGCCTTATTGGGAACGGGGGATTGAGACGGCTGCGATTGTTTCACCTAACCCTCAACAGCTTTACATTACCTCTCTGGGGGGCTCTGTGGCTACGCCCGAAGGCGGCATAGAGGCGGAGTTGGCCTATTTCCCGACCTTTGAAGATTTGAAAAACGCGCCTGAAGGTGGGCTAGAGGGCAAGATTGTGTTTATCTCTGGCCGTATGAAGAAGGCTCCAGATGGTGCTGGATATGGGCCCGCGAACCAAAAGCGCCGTGAAGGCGCAACTGAGGCTGCTAAGCGCGGCGCTGTTGCTGTTGTTATCCGCTCTGTTGGTACCGACAGTCACCGATTTCCGCACACCGGCATGATGCGTTATGCTGACGGCGTGAAGAAGATCCCCATTGCGGCGTTATCAGCCCCGGATGCAGATCAGCTGGAGCGGACCTTGTCTCGTGGCGGTGAGGTCACCGTTAAAATGGAAATGACGCCCGCTTGGAGAGGAGAGAGAGAATCAGGAAATGTCATCGGAGAAATTATTGGCTCTGAAAAACCTGATGAAATTGTTCTGGTTAGTGGTCATTTAGATTCGTGGGACTTAGGCACTGGAGCTATCGATGACGGGGCTGGTATTGGTATTTCGGCTGGCGCTGCACGAGTGATAATTGAGAGCGGTTTGAAACCTAAACGGACCTTACGTGTTGTCGCGTTCGGAGCCGAAGAGGTTGGGTTATTGGGCGGTTTTGCCTATGTGGCAGCGCATAAAGACACTGATTTGGACAATCATGTTCTGGCCACAGAATCAGACTTCGGCGCGGGTCCTGCCTATGAGATAAAGTCGGGTGTTAAGTCCGGAGTGTCTGTTATCAGGGCGATGGGGCAGGCAATGGGGTTGCCTTTCTCCGACATGCCGACCAATGGCGGCCCGGATATCGGACCGATGTCACGTCAGGGCGTGCCGACGATGCGCTGGCAACAAGACGGAACAGATTATTTCGACTTGCACCACACACCTGACGATACATTTGATAAAATTGACAAAGATGAAATTCAGCAAAACGTAGCTGCCTTTGCCACTATGATGTGGATGGCGTCAGAAGCGGATACTAATTTTCGTGGAGATGAATAATGAAGATGAAATTTCTACTCACAGCAGCTTTGTTCGCCTTAGCGCCAGCGGCGCAAGCCGAGACCTTGATGGATGTATATAAGCACCTTCATGCGAACCCAGAGCTCTCCAGCATGGAAACAGAAACAGCAGCTTACCTCGCTACGCGTATGAAAAAACTGGGTTTTGATGTGACTGAGAATTTTGGCGGGACAGGTGTTGTATCGGTGATGAAGAATGGTCCGGGAAAGACGATAATGATCCGCGCCGATATGGATGGCTTGCCTGTCAAAGAGAGCACGGGGCTTCCATATGCGAGTACGGTGATTAAAAAAGACCGTTTTGGTGATGAGTGGCCGGTTATGCATGCCTGTGGGCACGATATTCATATGACCACATTTCTCGGCACGGCTCAGGAGTTGGTAGCGAATAAGGATTTGTGGTCAGGTACATTGGTTATGATTTTGCAACCTGCTGAAGAAATCAGTCACGGAGCGAAAGATATGCTCAAGGCTGGACTTTTTACCAAGTTCCCAAGACCAGATTATAACTTAGCACTCCATGCCAATTCAGCAATGCCCGCCGGGCAGGTGGGCATCACGTCTGGCTATGCGCTAGCAAACGTAGACTCGGTGGACATTACAGTGAAAGGTATTGGTGGTCATGGGGCTTACCCACAGACGACAAAAGATCCTATTGTTATCGCCTCGCAAATCGTTCTCGCGCTGCAAACCATAGTTTCGCGTGAGGTCGCCGCGCAGGACTCGGCGGTTGTCACTGTTGGCTCGATTCACGGTGGCACGAAACATAACATCATCGGCGAGGAAGTGAAGTTACAGCTCACGGTAAGGTCTTACTCCGATGAAACGCGGGATAAATTGCTAAGCTCGATTAAGCGCATTTCTGAAAATATGGGGCGTGTCGCGGGCTTGCCTGACGATAAGCTGCCTGTCGTTGAGATTAAAGATGAATATACCCCCGCCGCCTTTAACAACCCTACTTTGGCGGCCAAGGCGATGAAAACTATGACGAAAGTTATCGGGGAAGAAAACGTTCTTGTCGCGGAACCGGTTATGGGCGGAGAAGACTTTGGTCGTTATGGGCGCACTGAGCCGAAAATTCCGGGTATGATTTACTGGTTGGGGGCTGCTGATCCTGTGGAAGTGAAGGCCGCGAAGAAGGCTGGGAGATCTATGCCGTCACTGCATTCCCCGTTTTTCAAGCCTGACGCGGCGGCCGCTATTCCAGTGGGCGTTGATACGATGACGGCCACAGCCGTTAGTTTGTTTAACGAGTAAATCGTTTTTTGCTGGACATCGCACTATATGCATATAATTGCATATCGTAATTTCACTTAAGGATATCTCATGTCATTGCCCCCCATTTTGCAAAATCTTGAAATGCCGATCGTCGCTGCTCCGATGTTTATCGTGTCGGGTCCGGAGTTGGTTATTGCGCAATGTAAGGCTGGCATAGTTGGTTCATTTCCGGCGCTCAACGCGCGTCCGGCGGAAGAGTTAGAGAAATGGATTGTTCGGATTAAGCTTGAGCTTGAGCAATATCAAAAAGACAATCCAGACAAAAAGGTAGCGCCTTTTGCCGTGAACCAAATTTGTCACCCGTCTAACAACCGACTCGAGCATGACACTGAAGTTTGCCGCAAGCATGAAGTTCCAATTATCATCACGAGCCTTCAGGCCAATCAAGATGTCTATGATGCCACCCATAGTTATGGCGGTATCGTTTTACATGACGTGGTCAACATTCGGCATGCTAAGAAGGCGTTGTCTATGGGCGCAGATGGTCTGATCGCTGTGTGTTCAGGCGCTGGTGGTCACGCAGGCCGTCTTTCGCCATTCGCATTAATTCCAGAAATTCGTCAATTCCATAAAGGACCATTGTTGCTCTCAGGTTCGATTGCGACTGGTGGTTCGGTCGCAGGTGCTTTAGCTATCGGCGCTGATTTGGCTTATATTGGAACGCGTTTCATCGCCTCTAAGGAAGCCAATGCTGAGGATGCGTATAAACAAGAAATTATTGATAGTGCGGGCGAAGACATCATTTATTCGAGTCTCTTTACCGGCGTACATGGTAATTATCTGAAGGGGTCAATTGAGAAAGCCGGTCTTGATCCGAATAATCTGCCGACCGCCGATAAATCTGCAATGAATTTCGGCTCTGGTGGAAACACTGAAGCCAAAGCTTGGAAAGATATATGGGGCGCAGGGCAGGGCGTGGGGTCTGTACATGATGCTCCATCCATTCAGGAAATTGTTGACCAGTTTGCGGCTGAATATAAAGAAGCCCAGAAGCGCGTCGCTAATTAATTAGGTTTCTTCTTCTCTCGCTTGTCTTGGCAAGTTAGAAATTAAATGAATTGCTTCATTGCCAGTTCATCGGCAATCCGTTAAACGCGTTCAATGAGTCTGCATTTGTGGCATGGCTCACCAATTTTCTATGGAGGAAGAATATGGGAGCGAAATGGTTCTGGGGGATAATCATCCTCGCCATCGCATCTCTGCTGTGGTCTTTGTTTACCGCGCCTAATCGATCAGCATCAATGGGTGACGACATCCGTAATGCGCTGACGGGAGCTGGTTATACGCAAACACAAGTAGACATGTCAGGCAATGTTGCAACGCTAACAGGCGAAGCGGCAAGCGAAAAGACAAAGAACGAAATCGGCACGCTAGCTGCGAACACAAAGTGTTCGAAATGCGCTGATAAAAAAACGTGGCATGAAGTAAAGAACGACATGACTGTGAAGAAAGCTCCAGCGCTTCCAACACAATCGCCCTATACGTTTTCTGCCATAAAAGATGAGAGCGGTCGCGTTGTATTAAACGGCTGGGTTCAAAGCCAAGAGCAAAGAGATCGCGTTCTTGCGAGAGCAAAGTCTGCTTATTCTAGCGTCATTGATCGTAAAGTTCGTGTTGCGAATGGCGCGCCAAATGCCAACTGGGAAAATGTTCTCAATCAGAATATTGATGACCTGAAGCTTTTGGATGTCGGCCGCTTTACAATGGAAGACGCAAGCTCAGTGATCAGCGGAAGAACAACCACCTCGGATGTTCGTGATGCAATCAATTCACGTGCGGCTTCATTAACTGGTTACAATGGCGCGGCATCAATTACGGTGCCAGATGCTGCTAATGTCAATGTTGGCGAAATTCAATCTGTACAGATTTGCCAATCCCTGCTGGATGACTTGAAACGCGGCAAGAAGATTAACTTTGCATATGACAAAGCTGAAATTCGCGGAGCGGAAAGTTTCGACCTTCTAAACGCGTTGGCTTCGGCGGCGAAGCAATGTTCATCTTTCCAAATCAACATTGAAGGCCATACGGATGCTGACGGCTCTGAAGATTATAATCAGCGCCTCTCAGAAGCCCGGGCTAATCTTGTCGTTGCCTATCTTTCCGAGAATGGCGTTGAACGCAATCGTATGACCGCGACAGGTGTTGGCGAAGCCAGACCTATCGGTGACAACTCAACAGATGCTGGCAAGGCTCAGAACCGCCGCATTGAATTTATCGTGACACAGTCCGAGTAAGGAGACTTTGAAAATGAGTAACGTATTAAGCTATATCGCATGTTTTGGATGGCTAATCCCATTCCTTTTTGGTCTTCTCGGGCTTTTGCTCGGTGGGCTTTTATTCCGCGGCAAAAAACAAGTCGGTGATTTGTCTGTCGAAGGCGAAGGTGCTTTACGCGCCGAAGCCGATGGTCTGCGCGCTCGCGTTCAAGAGCTTGAAGGCCGCGTTTCAACACGCGACACTGAAGTTTCAGACCTTAAAGGCAAGCTTGCTGCTGCTGCAGCAGGTGCTGCTGTCGCTGGCGGAGCTGCTGCTGCGGCGTCAAAAGGTGACGACGACGAGACTTATGCACTTGAGTGGCGCAATCGCTATCTCGCAGCTCGCGTAAAGTATCTTGAGGGCCGCGTTGCAGAAGCGCCTAAAAAGGCTGCTCCTAAGAAGGCCGCTCCTAAGAAGCGGGCTACAGCCAAAAAAGCCGTTGCAGGTGCCGCTCTAGCGGGTGCTGCAGTTGCTGCTAAGAAAAAGGCGCCGGCGAAGAAAAAAGCGGCACCAAAGCCAAAAGCTAAGGCCGCGCCTAAGCCTAAGGTTCTTTACACGGATGGTCCAACTGATGGGCCTAAGGATGATCTTAAACTCATCAAAGGCATCGGGCCAAAGTTTGAAGGCGATTTGAACTCAAAAGGCATCTATTACTTCCGTCAAATTGCGAACTGGAAAGCCGCTGATGTCAATATGGTTGAAGGCGTAATCGACTCTATTCCGGGCCGCATTAAGCGCGACGAATGGGTGAAGCAGGCTAAAGGCCTTGCCAAAGGTGCCGCTCCGCGCGCCATGAAAGGCAAGCCAGGTCCAAAGCCAGGAACAAAGCGTGGTAAGCTGACAGCCGCTGGAACTGTGCGTAAGAAGCCTGGGCCAAAGGCGGGTTCAACGCGTAACACAAAGCCAAAGCTCTCTGATAAAGAAGCTAAGTTTGAGAAGTATTTCACAAATGTGAAAAAATATGACTCTCGTGCAAACCGAGACGTTGTTCAGAATATCGTTAAATATTGTGGTGCAGCACTCAGTACGCGTGATGGCTCATTGGTTGCATGTTCAGACGAAGCTGAAGTTAGTCGCGTCGCCAAAGGTTTCGCTACGAAGAAGCTTGGTCTCTCATCTGGTCAGCTAGAGCTGGTTAAGGATGTTTGTACACAAATGAAACCTGATCGCTTCAAGAACCGGGTGACGTTCTATTACCTCGCTGCGAAAAAGGCAGGGAAATTGGATATCTTCGGCGGCTAAGCCAAGTTCAATCCTAAGACAAATCACAACAAAACCCGCTTTTATGGCGGGTTTTTTTATGCCTATGCTTGGCTAATTTGTTTGTCCCTATATTTGCCTAATGCTGACAAAAAAGCCCTTAACGCATTCAGACGATTGGCCGTGGAAAAACTTCACCCGGGCAGAAATGTCCTGTCGTCATTGCGGCGCAAATTTTTACTGGCCGTACTTTATGGAGCGGCTTCAAATCGCGCGTACCGAAGTGGATAGCCCATTTCAGATTTTGTCCGCTCATCGCTGCAGCCTGCATAATGCCCGCATTGGCGGCGCTCCGTTGTCACAACATTTGAAATTAGCGGCGGATATTTCTCTACGCGGCCACGATAAAGGAGCATTGTATAGCGCTTGCCGGCGGGCCGGATTCACTGGTTTCGGCTTCTACAGCACATTTCTTCACATCGATCTCGGTCGCCCGCGCCATTGGTTTGGCGGGCAGAAAGCAAAAGACTTATGGCGGAATTATTTGGATTAGGCTTGGACGCAGCTGCGGGAGGTGTTTTTGGCATCATCGGGACAGCATTGGGGCGAGTGGCAGGATATTTTGAGCGCCGGCAAAGTTTTAAACATGAGGTTCAGCGATGGAGCCATGAGTACAAATTACATGAATTACAGATGGCGGCTAATCAGCAAGAGGCAGAATTGGAGCTCGCTATTGCGGCGCAACAAGGGTCTTGGCAGGGGCTCGAGGCGTCGATTAAAGCTGAAGCTGCTATAGGCGAGGCGAGTAAGTGGGTTATCAACCTTCTGCGGCTGGTTCGTCCTGCATTGACCCTTCTTCTATGGTTTATCACAGCGTGGATATTTGCGGCCACACAGCAGGAGTCGATTGTTGAGGCGGCTGTCTTCGCCGCCACCGCTGCAACCCTTTGGTGGTTCGGTGACCGTGCGCCGAAACCGATTAAGCTTTAAGCTTTTATGGCAACATCCTTGAGTATATCGGAGACACCAATGCCGACCAGGAATGATAAAATGAGCATCATAATAAAGGTGTAAAATGCCCCGACCCCGTAACTCGTCAAGAATGATTTGAACCACCCCCGTCCAAACATTCTTTTAGCGGAAATCGGCAAATATATCAGCAAAATGAGGGTATATATTGCGAGAAGGCCGGGTATCGGCGTGAACTGAACCAGTAAAATAAAGACAAAAAGCAGTAAGAAAGAAAAGGCGTGGATATAGGCTGCGTGCACCAGGTGGTCGTAAAGCATTGCTTTCTCACGACCACGTATGAAGATTGCTCCTAGTAACATAGAAAACGGCATCATTACGAACATTATACGCGGCAGATATTTGCTAATGGGGGCGTTTATTCTTTCTGGTTGCCTTAATGCTATGCTCATGGCTTGCTGAATCCCTTCGGAGTTCAGTGTCATTTTATTCCCAGTGGCATCAACAATATCAATGTTGCCTCCGGTGTCTTCGGGCGAAGTTTCAGTAGTTGGTGATGACGTACCTTCGTTATCATTGGGAGAGGAATTGAAATTTTCAATGCGTTCCTCTAGTGCCTGTATGCGGTCTAACATCGGTTTGCGGCCTTGGTTGATACCCGTTTTGGCAAACTCATTTGCCGCATTATCGATTTGGCTATCTAGTTTCGCCAAGCTTTCTTTCAACCGCTTGAGTTCAGCTTCCAATTCTTCTTTGGACTTGTTTTCATCATCCTTCATCATGTTTGCAATATTGGTTTCTAAGGCCGTTATGGCATCATCAGTAACTGTCTCTTTGATCTTGCTGCGTCGCTCTAGAAAGAAAATCTGAGGTGCGATGTTTTTGTCGCCTATATTGGCCTTTACGACGCCATCAGGATTCAGCTTGGCCCCAAAGGCGACAAGTTGAGTGCCAGAGAGGGCGATATAGCCGAAAAGCAAGAGTGACGTCGCCAGGTAAAGTCTGATGGGGGATGTCCACTTCTGCCGAGCTCCATCTGAAAATTCTCGTGCCATCTGTCCCGGCTTGAATATAAGACTTCGCAGGCTTCTCCAAATTCGCCCTTCAAAAGCTGTGAGAGATGAAAATAGCTCAACGCCTAGCGACCAAATAGATCGTCTATAATTGTCGTTTTTATTGCCACAGGCATAGCAGAATACTCCATTCATGCTCTCTCCACATGAAAAACAGTTCACGCTTTGATTTGCATTAGGGATGGAGTCGGCATCCAATAACGCTGAATGCCCTAGATCAACCGATTCTGTATCACCCATAGACGCTCCCTCTTACCTTCCTATGGCACAGCGCTATCAGAATATAAATATGCAACAAATTGCATATAAAATCCTTTGCTCTGCTTCATTTAGCTTGCTAAGTAAAACCTATGTTTAAAGATCAATCAATCGCCATTACGGGCGCGAGTGGCGGTATCGGTAGAGCTATCGCTGAAATGTTCATAGCGCAGGGCGCAAAAGTCGCGATTAGTGATTTGCAAACGCCCACCAAGACAGCCGCGGAAATAGGCGCCATAGCTTTTGCTTGTGACGTCGCGAGCGATGAGGCCGTACAAGGCTTTATCGATATGGCGGAAGCAGCCAATGGTCCGATAGATGTTTTCGTTTCTAATGCTGGCGTCGGTTTCGGAGATCCGGGGCATGCAGCTGGCGCAAGCAACGAGAATTGGGAGCTGAGCTGGCAAGTAAACGTTATGAGTAGCGTCTACGCGGCGAGAGCTCTGCTTCCGCAAATGAAGGAGCGCGGTTCAGGACGCTTTGTAATAACTGCCTCTGCGGCAGGACTTTTAGGGCAGATTGGCAGTGCGTCCTATACGGCGACTAAGCATGCAGCGGTAGGTTTTGCTGAGAGTTTGGCTATTCGCCACTGGGATCAGGGTATTAAAACTCACTGCATCTGCCCGCAATATGTTCGTACAAATATGACCAAAGGCATGGCGATGGCGGAAGGCCATCAGGACGGATTGATTGAACCATCCGATGTTGCAAATGCCCTCAAAGTGGCGATCGAGGAAGACCGTTTTATGGTTCTGTCGCATCCCATTGTGGGCGAATATTTCAAGAATAAAGCCAATAATTACGAGGGCTACATCAGCGGTATGAATAAGCTTAAGCAAAAGCTGGGGAATGACCAGCTGCCAAGTTAGGAGAGAGAAATGGCAAGATTTGATTTGACTGGAAAAGTGGCTCTAATTGCAGGTGCAAGCCGGGGGATTGGCGAAGCTATCGCGCATGGTTTTGCTGAACATGGCGCGACCGTCATTTGCTCGAGCCGGAAGCAAGCAGATTGCGAAAAAGTTGCGGAATCAATTCGCGGTAAAGGCGGAAAAGCTGTTTCAGCAGAGCTCCATCTCGGCGAGCTCTCTCATCACGATAAAGCTATCGCAATGATAGAGAAGGAATTTGGCCGGCTAGATATTCTCATCAATAATGGCGCGACGAACCCATATTTCGGACCGGCCCACGAAGCGCCAGAATCTGCTTATGACAAGACATGGGACGTGAATGTTAAGGGACCTTACTTTCTCTCGGCCAAATCTATCCCGTTAATGTTAAAGGGGGGCGGCGGGTCAATCGTAAACGTCGCTTCGGTAGACGGTATCCAGCCTGGCAAGGGGCGAGTCATATACGGAATGACTAAAGCTGCGATTATCAACATGACCAAGGGTATGGCCAAAGAATATGGCAATCACGGCATTCGCGTAAATGCTCTCCTTCCTGGGTTCACGGACACGAAAATCGCCGCTGCACTTAAAGCGGATCCTAAGATGCAAGATTACATGAATAATAACCTTGCGATATCACGGATGGCACAGCCAGAAGAAATGGTTGGCGCTGTGTTATATATGGTTTCTGATGAGGCGAGCTATTTCACAGGGCAGGGGATGGTTGTTGATGGTGGGGCTATCATCTAGTGAACACCGAAAACCCCACTGTAGATGTCCGTAAGGGCGAAGAATTAGACATTTCGGCCGTGGATACTGTGCTTAAAGCTGTACTCCCTGACTTGAAAGGTGCGCCGACTGTTAAGCAATATGCGTCTGGCGCATCCAACCTGACATATGCAATTGATTATCCGGATCGCCGGATGGTTCTGCGTAGGCCACCTTTTGGCGACAAGCCAAAGTCGGGTCACGATATGTACCGCGAATATCGCGTTATGAAGGCGCTAAAAGGGCATATCGCAGTGCCTAACACGCTTTATTACACAGATGACGCTTCGGTCATTGGAGCGGAATTCTACGTCATGGACCGCTCTGAAGGTCACTTGATACATACGGAAATCCCGAGTGAGTGGAATTGGACAGCCAAGGAAGGCCGGCAACTCTGCGAGAATTTTTTCCAAACTCTCGTTAATCTTCACCAAGTGGACTATTCCGCTATTGGGCTTGGTGATTTTGGAAAACCTGAAGGTTATGTGAGCAGGCAAATATTAGGCTGGAACCGCCGCTTTGAGAAAGCGTGGACGGATGACATTGAAAAGTTTGAAGATGTTCAACAATGGTTGGTGGATAACATGCCCGCATCTGAATGCGGCGCTGCGATCATACATGGTGATTACCGCATCGATAACTGTATTTTGAAAGAAGACGATCCCACGCAAATCGAAGCTTTGTTAGATTGGGAAATTTCCGCCTTGGGTGACCCAATGATGGATCTTGGGAATACTTTGGCTTATTGGATACAGGTGGATGACCCTGACTTCATGAAAATGATGGTGCGGCAGCCAAGCCAAGCCCCCGGCATGATGACTCGTCAGGAAATCTTGGATTTTTACGCTGCTAAAACAGGCGCTGACGTATCAGATTTTCAATTTTACTATGTCTACGGCATATGGCGCCTCGCGGTGATTATTCAGCAAATATATGCGCGCTTCTTTCGGGGTCAAAATGATAATCCGCGGTTTAAACCCTATGGGCAAATGACTGCAGCGCTTGGAAATTTGGCGCGTTTCAAAATTAAATCAGGCACACTTTAGAAAAATAAAAAAGGAAGAGATTATGACGGCAACAATGGATTTAGGAATGAGCGAGCGCGTAAGGCCGCTCGTCGAGAAGATTAGAGATTTCACACGTAATTATGTAGCGCCGCTCGATCATGAATTCCACGAATTGGTTGGCACCGCGCCAGGTGGCCGTTTTGATTTGTCCGAACGCCAGTTGGAAATTCTGGATACAATAAAAGGGGAAGCCCGTAAGCGAGGTTTGTGGAACTTCTGGTTAACTGACTCTGAAGAAGGCTTTGGTCTTTCAACCGTTGAGTATGCCTATGTTGCTGAAGAGTTAGGATGGGTTCATCTGGCCTCTGAGGCTATGAACTGTTCCGCGCCTGACACAGGTAATATGGAAGTGTTAGAGAGATACGGCACCCAAGGGCACAAAGATAAGTGGTTAAAACCGCTGCTTGAGGGTGAAATTCGATCTGCTTATTTGATGACTGAGCCAGATGTCGCTTCTTCTGACGCCACAAATCTGGAATTTTCAGCCGTTAAAGATGGTGATGAGTGGGTTTTAAACGGTGAGAAATATTGGTCTTCGGGCGCAGGTGATCCACGCTGTAAGGTTTATATCCTTATGGCTAAGACCCCAGATGAAAGCCGGACAAAACACCAGCAACACTCCATGTTCGTTGTTGATGCTGAACTGCCGGGTATTGAGATTTTACGCCCCATGATGGTTTTTGGTCATGACGATGCACCGCACGGGCATATGCACATTAAGTTTACCGATGTTCGTATTCCTGCAGATGCTTTGCTCATCAGAGAAGGTGCGGGTTTTGAGGTCAGCCAAGGCCGGCTTGGGCCAGGCCGTATTCATCATTGCATGCGCTCTATTGGGCAGTCAGAGAAAGCGCTCCAGCTGCTTTGTAAGCGTTCATTGGAGCGTGAGGCCTTTGGTAAGCAGCTAGCTTATCTTGGCGCTAACTTCGATATTATCGCAGAAGCCCGTATCAAGATCGAACAGGCTCGCCTCTTATGCCTCAAAGCGGCATGGGCGATGGATACAATGAGTAAGCGCGATGCCGCGCCATGGATTTCTATGATCAAGGTCGAAGCGCCCCGTATGTCGCTAGAAGTCATTGACCAAGCGATGCAAATGTATGGCGGTACTGGGGTTTCTCAAGATACGCCGCTAGCCGCGATGTATCAGGGGCAGCGTACCCTCAGATTTGCGGATGGTCCAGACGCGGTTCACCGCCGGCAAGTAGCGCGCAAGGAATTGCGAGCTTACACAAACCAAAAGGTTTAGACGTTATTTAACTTAATATTTAAACCAATACGATAACCTTTCCGCAATCGCGGAGGGGTCTATGGTCGATATATCAGTCTCAAAAATTGGAAAGTCACGCTCATCATTGACGTTGGTGAGTGTTTTTATACTGTCCATTTTCCTAAGCGCTACTCTATTATTCTCCGTTCAGCCTCTATTTGCTAAACTCGTCCTGCCGCTGCTGGGTGGTTCTTCTAGTGTCTGGAATACGGCCATGGTCTTTTTCCAGGGCATGTTATTGGGCGGATATATTTATGCCCACTTAGTCTCAAAGTATTTGAAACTGCCTCATCAGATTATTTGCCATACGATTATTCTTTCCCTTGGGCTGTTCTTTTTGCCTCTCGCAATTGCTTCAGGCTGGACCCCGCCTGAAGGCGGTGCCCAAGCTTACTGGCTAATTGGGCTGTTTGCGGTCTCTGTCGGGATGCCCTTTTTTGCAATCTCTGCAAATGCCCCGCTTCTTCAGCGTTGGTTTAGTCGAACTAATCACAAAGATGCTGATGACCCGTATTTTCTATATGCTGCCAGCAATGCAGGCAGCCTCTTATCACTTTGCCTCTATCCGGTTGTTATTGAGCCCTTGTTGAGGTTGCATACTCAGACACAGCTTTGGGCAACGGGCTATTGGACGCTTATTGTTATCATACTAGCGGCGGGTATTTTGGCCGGAGTACATCACAAAACACAGGGTGTTGCTAAAGTCGAACATGAAAGTTCACGATCGTCAATTACCTGGAAACAAAGAGTAATCTGGATATTTTTGGCCTTCATTCCATCAAGCCTTATGCTTGGCGTCACTTCACATATGGCAAATAATATTGCCTCCGCGCCATTTCTCTGGATTATCCCTCTCGCGCTATACTTGCTGACTTTCGTTATTGTTTTTGCGAAAAGACCGATTGTCTCTTCGATGCAGCTCGTTAAGTTTTTCCCGTGGGTCATATTGGTGGCATTGGCTGCCGGTGTTGCGCTCAAAGCATTCGTCCTGTTTTCCATAGGGTTGAGCCTAATTTGTTACTTTGTCATCGCACTGTTTTGTCATGGGCGCTTAGTAGAGGCCCGACCTGATGTATCAAACTTGACTGAGTTTTATATCTGGATGTCACTTGGAGGGGTTTTAGGAGGCGTGTTTAATGCGCTTCTTGCACCCGCAATATTTCCTAACGTCTATGAATATCTAATTGTTCTTATGGCGGCTCAATTGGCTGTGCCGTCAAAGACAGAAACTTCGTTTGAAACTGCGCGAAAAAAGATCATTCACTTAGGGCAATATTTAGTGCTTGGACTAGTAATTTATAAAGCTCTGGTTTTGCTGGGACTTGACGCGCGTATTGGGGCCTTTCTTGGCGGTGGAGTATTTCTTTTTGGTCTTAGTCGAATGCGCGGGCAGGTAAAAACACTGCCTCTAGATTTAGGTGTTTGGGCAATGGCAATAATGCTGTTGCCATTACTTTATCATAAGCCAATTTTAACAGATCGATCTTTTTTCGGGGTGCTTCACGTCAAAGAGGTGGAGAGTGAACACGGTATTGTTCATCAATTCGTTCACGGGGACACCATTCATAATTATCAATTTCGGGATCCCGATAAAAGGAAAGTACCACTTGCGTATTACGCTCCCGGGAACACGTTCGATTTAGCCATGCAGGCCGCCCGTCGCGAAAGTCCCAACATGACGATTGCTATGGTAGGTCTTGGAGCAGGAGCGATGGCCTGCTATGAAAAACTTGGCGACAGTTGGACCTATTTTGAGATTGATCCGATCGTCGTGGATATGGCGACCGACCCAAAATATTTTAGCTTTATGGCGGATTGCTCTGAGGTGTCAGATATCCGTATTGGTGATGCTCGATTAACCCTCGAAGCGCTTGCACCATCCTCTCAAGACGTAATAATGATAGATGCATTTTCTTCTGACTCCATCCCGACGCATTTGCTCACATCGGAAGCGCTAGAGTTGTATCGTTCAAAGCTTAAGGATGATGGTTTGATTTTCTTCCACACGTCAAATCGGGTGATGGATGTGTCGTCTGTTGTTGTAAAACTCGCGAGTCAGGTAGGCTTAGAAAGTCGTTTTATTAAAACTTCGGATTTTTCCGATAAAGAGTATGGAGAGTTCTATAATGCCAGTACAGGAGTCCTTATTGGTAGTGAGCGAAGGGTTGTCGCAGCGACCAAGGGCGTGCCCGAATGGAAAGTGCTTGTCCCTAGTCCTAGCGTAAAGGCTTGGTCAGATGACTATTCTTCAATCATTGGTTCAATTAAATCGCTAATGCTCAATGAGGCGAAGACACGGGACCCATAAAGACTCGACTAGGTATTCTAAAAGACATAACGATATCATCAGTTTAAAGGAGTTTGATATGCCAAGTTTTGATGTTGTGTCCGAGGCAGATATGGCGGAAG
>JAHDCL010000100.1 GCA_020629875.1 Hellea sp. | reverse complement strand
CATTTTCAGGGAGGTCTGACCCGAGGCGGGAAAGCGCTTCAACGACGCGCGAGCGCGCCCAATAGGGATCAACGCTATCTTCAAAGATGACATAGACAAAGCTGGTGCCAAACATGGATGAGCCGCGGACATCTTTTGTCTTTGGAAGGCCCAATAAATTTGTTGAAAGCGGATAGGTCACCAAATCTTCGACGATTTGTGGTGACTGTCCCGGAAATTCCGTTCGGATGATCACCTGTGTATCGGTCAGATCAGGAACCGCGTCGAGCGGCATGTCTTTGAGAGACAACCAGCCTCCAACGGCGAGGGCTATAGCCAGAACAATGATGATGAGTTGATTGGCAACCGACCAGGCTATCAGCTTTGCAATGGCCGATTTAGACGGATCATTGCCCGCTAAATTTTCAGTGTGAAGCTCGCTCATGGCTGTCTGCCAGACATCTCGTCTGCCATATTGCCAGCCATAGGGTCAGGCCACGAAATGATTTGAGCCGTTGCATCTGAATAAGGATTAGCGGGCAATCCGCCATCTTGCAGCCAAAGACGCGCCGTTTCATCATCACTGTAAAATATGAGGCCTTTGCTCTTATAGTGAGCAGGCGCGCCCAGCGTTAGCCAAGGGTCAAGCGCGGTCATCAACTCTGAAAGCTGGGCGGCTAAGGGCTCACCCGTCTTATTCTCTTTAGCCCCACTGATGGCCGTTTCTGCCTGTTCTAAAATGGGCGATAATTTAGATTCTGCAAAACGGCCCTTCAGATTTTCAATTAATGTGAGGGTAGGGTCGAGGAAGTATGGGTCAATCGCATAGCCATCAATTAAGGCCTCATGAAAATATAGTGCGCTATCCACCATATGATCGATTTGGCTCAGCGTCGCTGCGTCTATGGGGAGCTCAGACAAGGGGGTTGTTGCGTCAAAGTTGGATATGGGCGCTGAAAGCTTTGTGAACCCTTCACGTAAGTTGCTTTCAGAATCGAGCATGAATTGACCGCTGGCCACAATGCGCTCACCCTCTTTAAGGCCTGATAATATCTCTGTGCGACCTCGAACGCTTGTTCCAATGCTCACATCACGAGGCTCAAAGCGGCCTTCACCCAAAGCGACGATAACATGTGCACCGCGTGAGTCGCGCAATATGGCTTGGCTTGGAATAGACAGCTGCGATGCGGAGGTTTCAGTATCGTTAGCTTCAAAGACGATGTCGGCATAAGCACCGGGTCGTAAAGAGCCTGAGCTGTTATCAACACTGATCCGGACGCGGGCGGTTCGCGTTTTAGGGTCTATGGTCGGGTAGATATAGTCAACCTTGCCCGATTTTGCGGCGTCAGGCGCGCTCTCAAATTTCAAATTGGCGGTTTTGCCGATGTCCATCTTCGGCAGGTCGGACTCCGGAACCGAAGCAATAACCCAGACCTTATCATAGGCCTGTAATTGCAGGATCGGATCTCCGGGTTTGAGATAGTCGCCGTCGCGCACCATGAGCTGTGTCACGACGCCGGAGCTTTCCGCATAAACAGGCACGCGCTCAATGAGCTCGCGGGTCTCAGACAATCGATCCACAAGGCTTTCTTGCATGCCTTTGGATATGAGCCTTTGGCGAACCGAGGCGATGCGGCGCGCATTGCCAATTTGAAGTGAGGCCAAATAGTCTTTTTGGGCGGCAATGAGATCAGGCGTGTAGATGCTATAAAGACGCTGTCCGCGGCGCACTCTGTCACCTTCCGCCCGAACAGTCAGGCCGCTGATCCAGCCTTCAAGACGGGAGGCGGCCATAGACTCTAATCGTGTATTAGGTTCGACCGTTCCGTAAGCGCGCAAGGCTTGATTAAAGTCTGAAACAGAGACGACGGCTGTTCTGATGCCCATTGTTTGGAGCATCTCAGGCGAGACGGATACGCCCGAACTCCCTTTGGCCTCAGTCGTAACAGGCACAAGGTCCATACCGCAAATCGGACAGCTCCCATTGGGGTCAGTTGCAATATAATGCGGGTGCATTGGGCAGGTGTAAGAGCTCACCTCTTCTGCGGGCATGTCCATTTTTGATGACTGAGATTGTCCCGCTTGCATAGCCGCGTGGTCATGTCCGGCTTCCAAAGCCGAAGGGGATTTTGATGCGGGTTCACAAGCCGCCAGAATGAGGGCGCTGCTTAGAATGAGGGCAAATTTAAACTGAGTCATGATGGCACCAAAAGGCTATTCATTTTTGCAATCATTTGATCGCGTAAGGTTTGTTCTTTGACGATTTCCGCGCGCAGCATGAGAATGGCGATTTCACCGTCGATGATTGGCGAGTAATCGCCATTCCCGGATTCGTAAGTGATCAACTGCGCCTCTGTCTGCGTTTCAATCGCGCTGATTTTCTGTTCAATAATGCGGATGTTTTGAACGGCTGTTTCCCGCCGGGCTTCATAGCGTGACCACTCGGATTGGACTTGGCGCGCAATGGCTGTGCGCCGAGCCATACTGGCATTCCTATCCATCTTGGCGGCGCGTAAATTGGGTTCTTGGCGTTTGCCCGCCCAAAGCGGAATGGTAAAACTGACGCCGCCCGAGACCCAATCTTCCCCGTCAAAATTTGAGCGCGGGCCTTGGCCGGACTCGCGCTGTTGGTAGGTTAGATTAACCCCCCAATCGGGCTTAAAGTCTGCTTCTGCGCGCTGCACATCCGCATCGGATATATCAACATTCGCATCGGCAACGCGCACGGCATAAAACCCAAGTGCGTTACCCGTCCAAGGCGTCTTGGAAAGCGCAGGCGTTTCTGTTTGAGGAATAAAACCCAAGAGGTTGATGAGCTCTGCGTCTATCTGCGCGTCGCGTCCTTCTAATTCAGCAAGGGTTCTGGAAACTTCTGTGCGTTCCACATCAACTTTTGCGAGGCGGAACACTAATGGGCGGCCTGCATTGATTTCAATATCGATGATGTCAGAAAGTTCGTCATATTTTGACTGACGCGCGAGTGCCAAATCCCGTTGGGCCTCAAGGCTCTGTTTCTCAATCAGGTAAACCAATAGCTGACCGCGCAGCCTTGCATATTGTTGTTCAGCTTCCAACTCTTGTTGGGCGGCGCTTCTTAAGGATTTAAGCGAATTCGCTTTGCGTTCAGACCGGCTCGGCAGCGCTTGCCGAATGCCAACCGCTTTATTGGATGGGAGGTATTCTGAGAAAGACGGATCAAAAAGCGGCACATTGTTTAGCTGGAGTGACACGACGGGATCAGGCAGTCCAAGCGCGCCTTCTGCACGTTGACGATTGGCTTGCGCACTGAGGCTAAGCGCATCCAAAGAAGGATGGGCGCGTAATTGCGCTTCTAACTCGGAAAAGGGAATAGCCCGACTTAATGTTGGCTGCTGTTGCGAGGCATAAATCGTCTCTGCGCCCAGTAAATCAGGTGCATAAGTAGTGTCTTGCGCGAGTGCCGCAGGCTGCAAGCTCATAACGCTTATACCACTAAGGAAAAGCGAGAGCGTGAAGGCGCGAAAGCGGGTCTGATAAAATGATGTGGGGCGGATAAACATCCGAAAATCTCCAATTAAACAGGCAAATAGGCTCAGAGAGAAACTCTGAACAGTCAGTCTGTTTGGAGATTAAATAAGTTGGGTGTCGAAGCGTAAGTACGGGCTATCAAGTCGTCCGTGAGCTTGCCTTGGAGGCGGCCCTGTTGTGCGCAGAAGGCGGACTTCCGGACGCGGAAGCGTTGCCGGCGTGTTGATAAGCGTTACGAATGTCAGATCTGTCTTTGCGTGGGTCACCGGGTCGCTGTCAGCCATAAAAGCTGAAGACACGGCGCAGTCATCACAAGAGGGGCAGTATTTTTCAGGCGTTTGTGTGTCGCTATTGCCTGACTTGACCTCTGCGGGTGTGTGGCAAGGCGGGGCCGAAGCATCCGCCATTTTTACCGAGTCCGAAGACATGTTGACATGCCCAGTGACGCAGCACGCCATGACAGGCGTGGCCATCATAATGAAGGCTGCGAATAAGCAGATGACTGTCGAAATGACTCTCATGCTTGCATCCTAACCCAAAAAGATTAAGAAAGTAAATACCCCCATGGGGCATATTATCATCTGTAAGCGTCACGCTTTCGTGTTCATTTAATTAAGGAATAAAATGTCCGCACATTCTCCCAAGACGATTAACCGCCTCAAAAGAATTGAGGGCCAAGTGCGCGGTATTATCAAAATGCTGGAAGATGAACGCTATTGCATTGATGTCCTGACCCAGATGCAGGCCGTCAAATCCGCTTTGGCGCGTGCTGAAAGCGAAATTCTCAAAGATCACGCGGCGGGGTGCGTAAACGCTGCCATAAAATCGGGCGATGAAACAGCCCAGCGCGAGAAAGTCGCGGAATTGGTCGATCTATTTGATAAGTTAAAACGCTGAAGGATAAGCTTATGAAAATGACTTTTTTAAAAATAACGCTCGCCACTATTCTTACAGCGTCCTTCTTATCGCCTGTCGCGACGGCGCATACGAAGGTTCAGTCAGCCACATTAGAAGATGGCGGCGTGTATCAAACCTTGCCGGATGTCTTTGAATTGGTATTCGCCCAAAAGGTGGGTCTAGCCACCTTCTCGATGAAGGATAGCCAAGGCAAAAAGGTCGATGTGGATTTCACGCCGCCCAAATCCAGGGAAGCAAAATTCTCTATTCCAATGCCTGAGCTCAAAAGCGGGTTATATGAGATGACGTGGAGAGCCGTTTCTAAAGACGGGCATATCGTCAAAGGCAGCTTGAGCTTCACAGTTCAATAAGCGTCTTCATGCTGACAGCCTTGTCCCTGATTGCAAAACTAATGCTCTATATCGGAGCTTTAGTCTCAATCGGTATTTTATCGCATTTTTGTCTCGGTATTCAGCAAAAGCTCAAGGGGCTTCGTGTCTTCATCGCGATCCTTGTCATAGGGATAATATCAAAGCTGATCATTGCGAATGCGCAATTGGCAGGCTCACTGTCGGAAGCCTTTAACCCAGATACTTTCGATTGGGTCTGGCAGTCCAATGGGACTCAGTTTTTGGTGTTCATGGGCGGTGCAGGTTTAGCCATCCTCTCCAGCTCTATAAAAGTGAACGCTTTCAAAAATATATCTGCGGCTCTTTCGATTATCCTATTGAGCGCTGGCTTTGCGGCGTCCGGGCATACGCAAGGCGCTGAAAATATGCCGTGGCTTCCGCTCTGGGTGGTTCCTCACAGTCTTATTGCGGGATTTTGGATTTTGGCGCCTATCAGTCTTTGGCCTTCAAATGCGGCGCCGGATAATGAGATAATCAGGAGGGCGGATCGATTTAGTCTTTTTGCTGTATGGGCTGTGCCGCTTCTGTTTGTGACTGGGCTCTATTTGCTATGGCGGCTAAACGGTAATTTACTCAATTTAAGCTCAACGCTTTATGGCCGCCTATTAATGGGTAAGCTCAGTGCGGCTATGTTGATATTGGGTGTGGGCGCTTATAACAAATTTCGAATTGCAGACCTTTTAAAGCAATCCCCTAGGCTTGGGCGTGCGGCTCTGCGTAAGTCCTTAAGCCTTGAAGCCGCATTATTTATTCTTGTCCTCGTCTGTATCTTATTGGCAACCACTCTTACGGGGCCTGAGGGCCATCACCATTAGAGCTATATGGTGCCGTGCAATCTGTCTGCCGACTGCCGGCCTTTGTTTCCTCAAAGAAGAAAAATGATATCGTCTCTTTAATATACCCCCTATAGGTATTATATGCATAGAGAAAAATAATCCATATAAAGGCTTATTATGACCCGTACTCAGTTAAAGGCTCAAAGTAAAAAGGCCGTGGTTTATCGCATGGTCACGGATGAGCATATCTGTCCCTTTGGTATTAAGACCGTAGACCTTCTCAAACGCAAAGGTTTTGAGGTTGAAGATAATTGGCTCACAAACCGTGCTG
>JAHDCL010000014.1 GCA_020629875.1 Hellea sp. | reverse complement strand
CACGTGCCTTCACATACGGCACGGGCAATCGGCTATTCACCCAGATGCCTGCGGCTAGCAAGAAGAGCAGCGCAATCGCGCCGAGGGTTTTGCTCATCCCACAGCCATCGGGCTATCGTGGAAGATTTTGCGCATGAGGGGTTCAAAGCTTTCTAAGGGGTCAGCCTCAAAATCAGGGTCAAAGGCGGGGGCGTCCCATTCGTCTACGAGCTTGACGGCGTAATCATACCAGGGCTCATCTTTCCATTGCAGGCGCAAATCGGTGGGCGCGCCCATATAGTGATAATAATGCTCGCCCTGAAAGGCTTGGTGATTGCGCAGCACGTGATAGCTGTCATCGCTGACATAGGGCTTGAGCATTTCCGCCACAATCGGCCCGTGATTGGGGACATTGATGACCTTCGCCATGTCGTGACAGAGGGCGACGACGATTTGCTCGTCGGTGGCACCATCACGGCGGGCGAGTGTTCCACACATAAGCGCGTGTTGGAGCTGGTCACAGGCAAAGCCGAGGGTGGCGTCTTCGAGCTGTTTTAACATGCCGATGAAGCGGTCCGCGGTTTTGGTGAAATCCTGCTTATGGGCCGCGCCGATTTTCATCCAGTCTTCCAGCGTACCGTCTTGCATACGGGTGAATTTCGCTGTCTCGCCAACAAGGGCCGGATCGTCTTTGATGATCTCTGCGTAATCGTTCATATCGTAATCTCCCCAAGTTTTTTTCTCATTTTATCCGAAATCCTAACGGGACGCCGTGTCTTTTCGTCGACATAAACGTGTACGAAGTGACCCTGAGCCGCAGCGACGGTGTCATCATTTTTGAACATGCCGATATCATAGGTCACGCTGGAATTGCCTAGCTTGCTCACCCGAAGTCCCGCGTGAACGATATCTGGATATTCGATTGAGTCAAAAAACTTGCACCCCGTATCAACTGCGAGGCCAATGGTCTCGCTTTTCTTCAGGTCGAGAAGGCCATTGTCGATGAGATAGCAATTCACGACGGTATCTATGAAATAATAATATACGGCATTATTGACGTGGCCGTAAATGTCATTGTCATTCCACCGCGTTGGGATCGTTAAGGTGTGAGGGTAATCTTCGCGGCGAGGAGGTGTGGGGCGGGTCAAAGGATCGTCTCGTATATTTTTACTGTCGCGTCATAAGTCATCTCGCGCGCGTTGTTCATCAAAAGACGGTCTTTTGTCATGGCATCCTCAGCCATCATTGGAATGGCATCGCTTGGAATGTTTACGTCGGTAAGCGTTTTAGGAACGCGTGTTTCCTCTTTGATGCGGAGCATTTCATCAATGAGACTTACTCCCGTTTGCCCAACGCCCAAATCGCGGGCGATCTCGCCATACCAATGTTCTGCCTTGGGGAGGTTATATTTCATGACTTCCGTCAGGACCAAGGCGTTAGAAAGGCCATGCGGCACATGAAAGAAGCCGCCGAGCGGATAGGCGAGGGCGTGAACCGCTGCGCAGGGTGCATTTGAAAAGGCTTGCCCCGCCAACATAGCCCCGATGAGCATGTCATTCCGCGCTTCAATGTCACTTCCATCATTCACCGCTGTTACAATTGCATTGCGCATTTTCCGCAACGCCGTGAGCGCGAGAGCGTCCGATAGGGGGTTTTTCAGGCGAATGGAGGTATAGGCCTCGATCGCGTGAACCATGGCGTCTATTCCAGTGGAGGCTGTGATGGAAGCCGGCAGGCCAAAGGTAAGCTCGGCGTCAAGTAGAACCCTATCAGCATAAAGACTATCGGCGACGACACCTTTTTTTGCTGTCTCTCCTGTTGTAATTATGGCCACATTAGTGACCTCTGATCCCGTGCCAGACGTCGTCGGCACAAGTAAGAGAGGAAGTGTTGGTCCCTTAGCATTGCCCACGCCGTAAAGACTTTCTATCGATTGATCCGAACCGCAGAGGTGCGCGATGACCTTGGCTGTGTCCATAGGCGAGCCCCCGCCAAATCCAATAATCATGCCGGCGTTAAATTTGCGAATGGCCGTAGCGCCTTTAAGGACGATGTCCTGAGGCGGATCGGGAACGACTTTATCGAAAACAAAGACCGCATAACCGGCTTCTTTGAGTGCTGCGATTCCGGCATCCATGAGCCCAAGTGCTTTCACGCCTTTATCCGTAACGATGGCCACGCGCTTGTTCCGGCATAGCCCTTCAACATAGTAATCCAGTTTTGCTGCGCCGCCGGGCTCGATGCGTATGTCCGCTACAGTTTGGAATGAATGCATATCGCGTCCTAAAAATTGCGTCATTTTGCGTCTTTGTCTTTACCTACAGCATTCTCATGTATATGCAACTATATGCATATGAAATTGAGGACGCAAATATGAGTGATTTAAAAGCTTTTGCAGCAGAGGTGAGGGAGTGGCTTGAGGCCAACTGTCCGGAAGAAATGCGCCAGCCTATTTCCGGCGATAAGGATATTTGCTGGGGCGGCCGGAATTGGAAGTTCCAATCCGATGCACAGAAGGTCTGGCTGGAGCGTATGGCCGCCAAAGGTTGGACTGTGCCGACATGGCCTAAAGAATATGGCGGCGCGGGGCTCTCCCGAGCTGAGGAAATCGTCCTTCAAAAAGAAATGAAGCGTATAAATGCGCGCTCGCCCTTGGATAGTTTTGGTATTTGGATGTTGGGGCCAGCGCTCTTGAAGTTCGGGACCGAGGCACAAAAGCTCGAGCATCTTCCGCCGGTCGCGCGCGGAGAAATTCGCTGGTGTCAGGGTTATTCAGAGCCCAGCGCAGGCTCGGACTTAGCGTCACTTGCCACAAAATGCGAAGATATGGGCGATCATTTCATCGTCAATGGTCAGAAAGTTTGGACATCATATGCTGACCAAGCCGATTGGATTTTCTGTCTCGTGCGCACGGATAACACAGGGAAGAAGCATCACGGGATTTCTTTCGTTCTGTTCGATATGGAAACGCCAGGTGTCGAAGCCCGTCCTATTAAGCTGATATCTGGTCGTTCGCCATTCTGCGAAACCTTCTTTGAGGACGTTCGCGTTGAAAAACATAACTTGGTTGGGACGCGCGAAAAGGGCTGGGATGTTGCTAAATATCTGCTCACGCATGAGCGCGAAATGATCGGTGGCCAGAATCAATCTGTTAGTCGCCCTCTGCATGAACTCGCTGCGGCGTCACTTGGTCTAGAGGATGGTAAATTGTCTGACCCTATGCTCCGCGCCAAAATCACTGAGGCTGAAATTGATGAATGGGCATTTGGGTTGACCATGAGTCGTAAACTTGCGGAAGCGAAAGCTGGCGCCTCTCTGGGCGCGGATAGTTCGATGCTAAAATATTATGGTACGGAACTTAATAAGCGCAAGCACGAGCTGATGATGGATGCCACCGGTCATGATGGTCTGGAATGGGAATCAGATCGTTCGGACGATGGGAAAATGGCGCGAAGCTGGCTCCGCACAAAAGGTAACTCCATCGAGGGCGGGACTTCCGAGGTCATGCTCAACATTATTTCAAAACACATTCTACAACTCCCCGGAGCGTAATTCATGGGCCTATTACTAACTGAAGACGAAGTTATGCTCCGCGACACAGCGGAAGGTTTCTTTGCAGATAAAGCCCCTGTTACATCCTTGAGAAAGTTACGAGACGAACGTGACGAAACGGGTTTCGATCGTTCGCTCTGGGCTGAAATGGCTGAGATGGGCTTTACGGGAGTTGTGATTGATGAAGATCATGGCGGTGTTGATATGGGGTTCCTCGCGGCGGGTCTTATCGCTGAGCAAATGGGCCGAAACCTATCTGCATCACCATTTCTTTCCACGGCTATCTTAGCTGCGACGGCTATCCGTGAAGGTGGTTCTAGTGAACAAAAGTCTGAATGGCTGCCAAAAATTGCGGGCGGTGAAGCTATCATTGCCCTCGCCCTTGACGAAGGACCAAAGCATAACCCTTCTGGAACCTCAGCGACAGCCGAGAAGTCTGGAAATGGGTTTAAGCTCAATGGGTCAAAAGCCATGGTGGTCGATGGCCATATAGCAGACGCCCTGATTGTGGCTGCTCGCACTAACGGTGAAGATGGCGACTCAGAAGGCATAAGCCTCTTTATTGTTAACCCCAAGACACAAGGTGTTTCCACTGAGCGGACGATTATGGTGGATAGCCGTAATGCAGCGCGTATTGAGCTAGACAATGTGGAAGTCTCTGGAGATGCTTTGCTAGGAACAGTTGATGACGGAATGGCTGTGCTTGGAAAAGTGCTAAACGTTGGCCGAGCAGCTGTTGCCGCGGAGCTTCTCGGAGCGGGCAGCCAAGCCTTTGAAAGTACTGTGGCCTATATCAAAGAACGCAAACAATTCGGATCCATCATTGGTGAGTTCCAAGCTCTTCAGCATCGTGCATCGCACCTTTACGCTGAGCTAGAAATCGCTCGTTCGGCTGTACTGGCGGCCTTAACGGCTCTGGACAATGATGACCCCAAAGCGGAGCTGTATTGTGCCATGGCAAAAGCGAAGTTGGGCTCCGTCGCTAAACTTGCTTCTCAAGAAGGCGTGCAAATGCATGGCGGTGTGGGGATGACCGACGAGTATGATATCGGCTTGTTCATGAAACGGATACGTGTTTTACAGGAACTCTTTGGTGATGCGCATTATCATATGAATCAATTCGCTCTCGCCAATAAATTTTAATAATAATAAGGGGATAGATATGAAAACTGTAGCAGCATCAGATATTCAAGGCCTAATTGGTAGGGAACTTGGAACAAGTGAATGGATTACGGTCGATCAAGATCGTATTAACGTATTTGCTGATGTGACCGAGGACCACCAATTCATCCATATCAATGAAGAGATGGCTAAAAAAACGCCCTTTGGCGGAACGATTGCTCACGGCTTTTTGACTCTCTCTTTGCTCTCCAAGTTTTCAGAAGGCGCCGGTCTTGTGATCGAAGGCGTGCAAATGGGTGTGAATTACGGATTTGAGAAAGTTCGTTTTCTTGCGCCCGTGCCAAGTGGATCAAGAGTCCGTGGGCGTTTCACCTTGAAAGAGGCTGTCGAAAAAAAGCCGGGGCAGCACCTTCTGACATATGAAGTCACAGTTGATATTGAGGGGCAAGAGAAACCTGCCTTAATCGCTGATTGGCTTGGTATGCAGTTTACTGGCTAGGGCTAGTTGATGCCACAGGCGCAATGTCGCCTTGGCGTTGCAAATAGCCGACCGTCTCCGCGTCAAGCGGGGACGCCACAAGCATAGCCCAATACGTCTGATAGGCGCTGTCTGGATCATAGACGAGTGCGAGGCCAAAGTCAGACACATCGGACCTCAATAGATTCTCATTGTGGCCCGGGCTTTTCTGCCAAGCGGAAAAAACTTTGTCCCAAGACTTCTGCCCTGAGGCGACATTCTCGCCCACAATCGAAAAATAGTAGGCTTGCCGTTGGACGCGGTCACCGTGGGTGGAGCCATCCGTTCCCGTGTGGGATGCGTCGCCCGCTCGCGCCATATCTTCTGCATGGAGTTGGGAGGCTTTATTGAGTTTTTCGGAATAACGCACAGGCGTTAGGCCCATTTCCGCGCGGTAAGCATTAAAATCTGAAAGTGCGATATCCATATTTAGTGGCTTGGGTGGTGTTGAGGGGAATGCAGGCTGGGCGCCCTTGCCATTGTTCAAACGACAAAGCATTTCAGGTTTGCTTATGTCCATTTGTACGGTGATTGTGCCGCGGCAAGTTTTGGCGTCGGCTTTGCAAAGCGCCGTACATTCGGAAGTCGAATAAACTTTTTCCGTCCGATAGGTGCCGTCATCCGCGGACCCCAAAAGGCTTGTTGTTCCGAAGGCCGGAGCGGCAAGCGCCATGGCTGCAACAGCTGAGATAGAAAAAAAGGAAAGTCCAAAACGCATAGCTAAATCCATAAATAGGCCCTCCCGAGAATAGCGAGAGGGTGGCCGCACTCTGGTTACGAAAAGGTTAATTTGCGAGTTACAATGCTGTTAGGCGCAAGTTCTCATATGTAATTTTTGTAACTTTACAAAACGACAAGTGTCGTTAATTAGATTTGTATGAAACCTAGAATCAAACCATCCGGCGCGGAAACCGCTATTCTCAACGTCCTGTGGGAGGAACAGCCATGCAGCGTCAAAACGATTCACGAGCGGCTCAGCGCCCATAAAGACGTCGGCTACACGACGACGCTCAAACAAATTCAGCGGATGTTTGATAAGGGCTTGGTGACCAGAGAGCGCGGTGAAGGCAAGTCCTATAATTATAAAGCGCTCGTTTCAGAAGAAGAAACTAAGTCACATCTGTTCAACAGATTTGTAGAAACCACCTTTGGAAACTCAGTTTCCGATCTGGTGATGCATGCGCTTGGAAAGTCCGAAGCAAGTGACGACGAATTAGAAAAGATAAAAAAGTTCCTGAAGGACATGGAACACAAAAAATAGCACCCAGTGCCAGGGGGTTCATAAGCGGAGGAGGCGTTAATGACACAGATATTTGATAGCTTAGGGTGGGCCTTGCTGCATAGTTTATGGCAAGGAGGGATTGCTATGTTGGCCGTGATAGCCTTCCGAGCGGTATCGAGAAATTCCTCGCCCTCCATCCGCTATAAGTTCCAAGTCTTGTGCTTATTTGGCTGCTTCATCGCTTTCTTGGTAACGTTCGGACTTTATCAAAGCGGCGGGCAGGCGCCAGCCGCAATTAAGGGCTTTTCTGCAACGGAGACAGTATCGCAAGCCGCCGCTTTACTTACGGGTACGGCCGATGGGCTGCAGGTTACTTCCCAAAGTCTGTCTGTCTCAGCTGCTGCCTCGGCTCCTCTTTTGGGCATTATTTGGTGCCTGGGCTTTGCCTTTATGGCTACTCGCTACTTCGCGGCATATGTAATTACTCAAAAATTGCGCAGAACGGGCCTCAGCGATGTACCATATGTTTGGGAGAGCCGGTTCCGAACGCTTGTTCTGAATACAGGTGTGTCTGAAAAGGTTCGTATATTTGTTTCCGATCATGTGACGGGGCCTTTGACGATTGGTTTCTTGAAACCTGTCGTACTTGTACCCGCTGGCTTTTTGATGGGTTTGCCCCGCGATCAAGTCGAGGCGATATTACTGCACGAACTCGCGCATATTCGCCGCTACGACTACCTAGTAAACCTGTTCCAGACTGCCATTAAAACGGTGCTCTTCTACCACCCAGCTATTCACTATATCTCAAATAAAATAGATATAGATCGTGAGCAAGCCTGTGATGACTTAGCCGTCGCGCAATCGCGTGATCCGCAAGCCTTGGTCCGTGGATTGGCGGCTCTGCGTCTCAAAACGCCTGGGCACGGGTTCTCTATGGCTGCTGATGGCGGAGATACGCCTCTGATGGACCGCCTTAAGCGTCTCGTTGGTTCGCCGGAGCATCAACGTCGTCCTGAGCACCTTCTCATGCCGCTAATCGCCATCGTATTAATTGGCGGAATTTATCTCTCGACCTCGTCAGTCGCGAATGCGCACCCCGACGCAGAAGGAGATAAGAAGGCAGATGCGATTACGGGAAAATACAAATTTGTAACGCAGCGATTAAACGGTCGGGACGTGACGGTTAAAATCGGTAAAGATGGTCGCCGTTGGGTGCTGAATAATGGGACTTGGACAGATGTTGATAAGAATCCAAGCGTAATCAGTCGCCTTTCTCGGTCTATACCGCAGCCCCCGAAACCCCCGAAGCCGCCTACGCTTAAGAACGGGAGTTTCGATAGTGCTGGCTTTGACGCCAAGATGAAACAATTCGAAATCGAAATGCAATATTTCGAGGCAGATCTGGACCGTTACTTTGACAAGAACGACCATTTGAGTGAGCGGGAACAGGAACGTTTGGAAAAACAAATTGAGCATCAGGTTGAATGGGCCGAACGAGAGGCCGAGCGCATGGAAGATAAGGTCAAGCGTGAAATCGAACGCGCAGAGGAAGAACGAGAGCGGCGGGAGGACCGTGCTGAACGTCAGAGAGAGCGGCAGGAAGCGTGGCGTGAGCGGGAAGAGGAAAAGCGCGAGAGAGCGATGGAAAAAGCCTGGGAGCAGCAAGAACGAGCTCGCGAGCAGCGTGAACGTGCGAAAGAACAAGCTAAGCGTAAAGACGAAGCGAAAATTAAGGCTGACAAACAACACGCAAAATATGATGCAATGCGCGAAACTCTTTATGGATATCTGATTGAAGATGGCTTTCTAACGTCTCGCCAAGAAAGGGCTACGCTTCGCTATACCGAGAACAACTGGACTGTAAATGGGAAGGTTATTCCTTCTTATAAAGAAGCCAAGTACTGCAATATTCTAGCTGATATGGAGGTAAAGAAGGCGACTCTCACAAAGGTCGTAATTTCACCAAAATCCACTCACATCGTGTCTCAATCTGAGTCGGGCAAAGAATCGCGCAAGATTACTGTGGGGGAGTTCAAACATGAAGATGTTAGCCCGCAAAAGGTCTCGTATGACCCCGTGCCGCCAATACCTCCTGTTAAGCTAGAACCGCCCATCAAAAAAATAAAACTCGATGTAGGACCACCGGCGCCACAATTTACTTGGCCAACAAAGAGTCGAAAGGTTACAGCAACGTTCGGGCAGGTGGGAAAGATATGGGAGACCACTCATCATGGTATCGACCTTAAGGGTCAAACCGGAGATGCTGTATTTGCCAGCGCCAATGGGGTAGTGCATCTGGCTTCGAATGGAGGGAATTGGGGCAACCGTATTATCTTGAAGCACGCCAACGGCTATCAGTCCCACTACGGGCATTTGGAAAGCTTGGGAGTAACTGAGGGTCAAACTGTTAAAGCTGGAGAGGTCATCGGTTCCGTTGGGTCAACAGGTAAATCAACAGGTCCACACCTGCATTTTGAAATTCGCAAAAATGGGCGCCATCTCGACCCAGCTACTTTTATAAGATAAATTTTTAAAACGAACAAAAGATAAAATCATGACATCCAAATATTCAAGGCTGCTATTCGCAGCGACGGTGCCGCTCACCTTAAATTTCCTTACGACGAGCGCGTTTGCACAATCTGCAGGGAATATTTACGAACCTGATTTTTTTGCTCAATATGCGCCCCGAACGGCGAGAGACATGATAGAGCAGATACCGGGTTTCCAGCTTCAGGGGGCTGATAATCGACGGGGTTTGGGGCAGGGCGGCGCCAATGTCCTCATCAATGGAGAACGCCTGACCGGCAAAACGGATGTGGGCTCTCAGCTCTCTCGAATTGTATCCGAAAATGTTGTACGAATTGAGATCAAAGATGGGGCCTCTCTCGATATTCCAGGTTTGTCTGGGCAAGTCGCCAATATCATCACGAAGTCCACTGGGCGCACGGGGACGTGGACCTGGGCCCCAGAATTCCGAAAGCATCAAGAGGCTAGCTGGACTCATGCTCACGTTACGCTCTCTGGAGAGACGGGAAACTTGACCTATTCCGCAGAGCTTAGAAATGAGATCAATAGAAATGGAGATTGGGGTCCTGAAACGCTTACGTCCGCCGACGGGACAATTTTTGAAACTAGGGATGAGCGTGGGAGATATAATTTTGACGGTCCTGGCGGGACGCTAGATTTAAGTTGGAAGCCCACGGAAAACCATGCGGGGAACCTTAATCTGGAATATAATAAATTGAACTTTGCGCGAAGGGTTCGCTCCACTCGTCGTGCCCTTACAGAACGTGGCGAAAACCTAGAAACGAAGTTCATAGGTGGAGAGGACGAGTGGAATGCGAAGGTGGGGGGCGACTATGAGTTTCCTGTTGGTCCCGGAAAGCTAAAGCTTATTGGTTATTACCGCTTTGAACGGTCACCTATTCAGAACGCGTTTTCAGTTTTTGATGTAACGGGTGAACAGATTAGCGGGTCAATTTTTGAAAGACTTGCTGATGAGGCTGAGACTATTGGGCGTACCGAGTATAGCTGGAGCCCAGAACAAGGTCAGGACTGGACGGTGGGTGTTGAAGGTGCATTTAACTTTCTTGATATTGAATCTGAACTGCAAGAATTCAATCAAGCTGGTAACACATATATTCCCGTGGAATTGGACGGCGCGACGTCGCGAGTGGAGGAACGCCGCGCCGAAGTGACAGTTACCCATGGACGAGCATTATCTCCAAAATGGAACCTTCAACTTTCGGCTGGCGTTGAGTATTCCAAGCTCCAACAAACTGGGGGCTTGAACCGAGACTTTGTCCGCCCAAAAGGCTTCGTGCTTGCAACCTATAAACCGGAAGAAGACACCTCAATCAGATTTAAACTGGAACGCGAGGTTGGTCAGCTCAGCTTTTTCGACTTTATCGCTGCCGTGGATATCGTGGACAATATTGATAGAACCTCGAACTTTAATCTTGTCCCTGAGCAAAGCTGGAATCTGTCTTTGGAATATGACAAGGATTTTGGCCAAGGGTTTACGATAAATGTGAATCCCTATTTCAACATTATATCCGATTTGGTTGACCGTATTCCCGTTGGTGATGATGGTGATGCCGTGGGGAATCTTGATAGCGCCATCCAATACGGTGTGGACTTTGTTCTTAGCGTCAAAGGCGATAGATGGGGCTGGAACGGAACGCAATTTGACTTGGATTTAGAGTGGCGGGATAGCCGCGTTGAAGATCCCGTTACCTTTGTGAACCGACAGTTGAGCCGGGATAAGAAGACTTTCTGGCATGCGCGTATACGTCACGACATTAAGGATGCCCCCTGGGCTTATGGCGGCGGCGCTAGAGAATATGCAGACTACAAAGGGTTTCGATCTTTCACAACAGATGACCCGACTCTGGAACGTCCAATAACCTATGCCTTTATTGAGCATAAGAATGTATTTGGCATGAAGGTCAAAGCTGAAGTTATAAATCTTCTAAATTCAAAAGAAGAATTTACCCGGGAAGTATTCACCGCCAGAAGAGATCAAGGCAATTTGGATTTTACGGAATTTCAATCTCGGGCTTTCGGGCCGATATTCAAAATAGAGTTTAGCGGAAAGTTTTAAGCACTTCCTGTCTTTGCCTAAACATAGTCACAGCGACGGCTTGGTTTTGCCTCACAACCGCCCAGAATCAGCTTATGTAATAAGGGCATTCTGAAATCGATGTCTGTGAGGGGCTGTTATGAAGCGCAATTTTATCCTAGCGGTAGCGATAATTGGAGCCATGCTAATGGCATGGTGGGTTGGCTATAAACTTTATGACAATGACAGCAGTACTTCAAAGCAACAATCCATAAAGGTGGAGCGGCTCACGCCGACCCCTCCTCGGAGAATGCCGTCATCTACGGATACGGCTATTGAATCTCGGAAAGTCGAGTATGCGAAAAAATTACGCTATTTGGGATGGGAGGCCGATACATCAGGGACGACGCCCAAAGCTTGTTTCAACTTTTCACAAAAACTAAAGCCAGGCTCAGAGACAGCTCTGAGGGACTATGTCGTCACTGAACCTAAGATTCCCGTAAACCTTACAATCAACGGCTCGCAATTATGTGCGGCGGGGTTTGGTTTTGAAAAGGATTATACCCTGACACTAAGAGAAGGGCTTCCATCGCAGGATGAAAAGGTAAAGCTAGAGAGCGCTCAATCGGTTGAAATCAGCTTTGGTGACAAGCCGGGCTTTGTTGGATTCGCCGGGCAGGGAATTATCTTACCGCGGAGCAACGCACAGGGATTGGCAATAGAAACCGTGAATGTCGATGAATTAGATATCATTGTTTATCGCGTTACTGACCGAATTCTTTCTCAACTGTCGCCCGAAGAGGGCAATGCTTCCTTGGAGGGGCAATATAGCTATGATTACGCGGCCAATGGAAAACGGGTTAAGGTTTGGGGTGATAAGGTTGCGGTAGATAAGAAACGTAATGAAAAAGTCACCACAGTCCTTCCGATGAAGGAAATTATTGGAGACTTGGATCCCGGCGCTTACGTAGTAACGGCCAAAGACACCGCGAAGAAAGATCGCCCCGCGAGTGCTTATCGTTGGATTATGTCAACCGACATGGCGCTCTCAAGCTATCGCGGCGCAGATGGACTAACCGTCTCAGTGCGCTCTATCGAAACAGCTGGCTTACAGAGTGGCGTAAAGCTGGCCCTGATAGCAGCTAACAATGATATTCTGCTCGAACGCACGACAGATAGTTCGGGCCGCGTTAAGTTTGATGCTCCGCTTCTAAAGGGTGTTGGCGCATCTTCTCCAAAGATGGTCATGGCCTATGGACGCGATAATGACTACGCTATTTTGGATTTACAGCGCGCGCCTCTAGATTTGTCAGATTTCGATATCGGCGGTCGGCGCATTAGCGGAGAGGTTGATGTTTATGGCTTCGCTGAGCGGGGAGTGTATCGTCCGGGCGAGACCGCGCATCTTACGGTTATGCTGCGCGACGCCAGTGTCCAAGCGATAGAAGGCCGCCCGATTACGTTAAAGGTGCAAAAGCCAAACAAAGCGGTCATATTTGAAAAACGTTTCGAAACCGCGCCAAATGCTGGTGTTCTGACTTGGGATTATGAGGTGCCACTCTCGGCTCCGCGCGGGATTTGGACTGTATTGGTTGCGGCTGAAGGCAGAGGCCAAGTGGGTAAAATTGAGTTTTCGGTCGAGGATTTTGTGCCGCAAAAATTACGCCTTGGGATCGATGTTGATGACGCGCCTGTTCGCTCCGGTGAAATTCGCGATGTCGTTCTGGATGCGCAATTTCTTTACGGCGCTCCAGGCGGCGCATTGGAAGGTGAAGCTGAGGCGCGGCTTGAGCTTGACCCAAAGCCTTTTAAGGACTTCGAAGGCTATCGCTTTGGACCTACCTCAGAAGGTTTCCGCGAACGTATTATAGATATGAGCGGCGGCATAACAGATGCCGACGGAAAGTTGGAACTTGGACTGGACTTTAAGAACAATAAGGTGAATGCGGGCTTTCCAATGCGTGTTCAAATTACCGGCGGCGTCGCTGAACCTGGCGGACGTTATGTGAGAGATAGCGTAAGAATACCCGTACGCACAGAAGATAACTATCTCGGTGTGAAACCGGATTTTCTCTATGGTTACGCGAGTTCCAAGAAACCGGTCAGTATTGACATTGTTGCGCTAAGTAATTCGGGTGAGCGCGTTGCCAGCTCTGTTTCATGGCGCCTCGTCGAAGAAGACTATGACTGGTATTGGTACCGTGAACGTGGCCGCTGGCGCTATCGCCGCGATGTCCGAGATGTGGATGTCACGAAAGGAAATTTGAACGTCTCCGCCGAGGAGCCGTTCCGCTGGACGCAGCGCCTTCCGCGTGGTCGGTATCGTCTCGATCTTGAAGCATCCGATGGAACCATTGCCGAATATCGCTTCGGCGTTGGTTGGGGTAGTGGATCGCGCGGAACAGATGCGCCCGATAAAATCACGATGGGCGCTCCCGAACGCCCGCAAAATCCAGGTGATAAGTTTACACTCGCGATCAATGCGCCATATGCGGGGCACGGCGACTTAGTCATCGCCAATAGCGAAATTCGCTTGATCCAGTCTATCACTTTGGAGGAAGGGGAAAGCGAAATTACTCTCCCGTTCGAGCAGAGCTGGGGGGATGGCGTATATGCAATGCTCACGCTTTACACGCCGCGTGACAAGACGGGACAGCCGGTGCCCAGACGCGCTGTGGGCGTGAGTTATGTTGGACTCGACCGCGCTGAGCAAACCCTAAACCTCACCTTAAATGCGCCTGAAGTTATCCGCCCGCGCGGAGAGCATATATTTACCGTAGACGTGGCCAATTCCCCGCGCGGAGAGGACGTTTGGATGAATTTTGCCGCCGTTGATGAGGGCATCTTACAGTTGACAAAGTATAAATCCCCGGATGCAGCGGGACATTTCTTTGCTAAGAAAGCGCTTGGAGCGACTTTGCGAGATGATTATGCCCGTATCTTAAACCCAAATATGGGGCAGCCTGTAAATGTAAGAACAGGTGGCGATAGCTTAGGCGGCGAGGGCCTGACGGTTGTGCCCACACGTACGGTTTCTCTCTTTAGCGGCAATGTGAAAGTTAAAAATGGTAAAGCGCGTATCCCGCTTAATATCCCCGACTTTAATGGCGAACTGCGTCTTATGGCAACGGCATGGTCTAATACGGCCATTGGCAGTGCCTCTGCGCCTGTTAAAGTGCGCGATAAAGTGCCTGCTATCTTGGGTTTGCCGCGTTTCTTGGCGCCCGGCGATAAAGCTTTAGCGACCGTGTCTTTGGATAATGTCGAAGGTGCAGCAGGAACGTATAATGCGGCGCTGTCATCTGAGGCGATTATTCGCTCAGGTGGAAAGACCAAATTCAAATTAGCCAAGGGGCAGCGCGAGGAAGATAAGCTTAATATCTCCGCGACCGAAGTCGGCACGGATGTTCTGACATTGGCTGTGAACGGCCCAGGCTCTTATGCGGTTAAATCTACATTCCCGATTGAGGTTCGGGCGCCTTGGATGGATGAGACGATTGCGTCAACACGGCCCTTGGGCGCGGGGGAAACCCTCACGCTCACAAAGGCGTTGATTGCGGAGTATTTGCCGCGCAGTGCCGAAATTACCGTGTCCGCCAGTCAGCTCGCGGGCATTGATCCTGCCCGCTATATCAAGTCTTTACGCAAATACCCCTATGGTTGCACCGAACAAACCGTGAGTGCGGCTATGCCAATGCTTTATGTCGAGGACTTGGGCGGCTTTGACGACATGGCGGATACTGAGCGCCGGCGCAAAATACAGCAATCGGTAAATCGCCTTGTCTCCCGCCAGAGCTTAGACGGAGCTTTTGGTTTATGGCGAGCCGGTGACCGGTATGCATCACCTTGGCTCGGAATTTACGCGACAGACTTTTTGCAAAGAGCGGAAGAACAAGGTGCCTACGTGCCGTCCGATGTCATGGTTCGTGCCTATAAGGCAGCGCGGGAGGTCTCGCAAATGCCGCGCTACTCTTCATTACATTATAACTTCGATTATGGATGGCGCCGAAATCGCCAAGTTTGGCGTGAAGCCTACCAAGCTCAAGGTGCGAGCTATGCTCACTATGTTCTAGCAAAGGGTGGGAAGGGTGATCTCTCGGCTATGCGTTATCACTTTGATAATCACCGCAAAAAAATGCGCTCGCCCATCGGCTACGCTTATCTTGGGAAGGCCCTGTTCTTGATGGGGGACAAGTCACGGGCGGTGCAGGCTTTTGAAGAAGGTAACGAGATTAAAGATTACGATAACGAGTATGACTACTATCAGTCGCCCCTTCGCGATATTGCAGGCTTCGTGGCCCTCGGTGCCGAGCATCTGGACGATGCGATGCTCTCTAGTCTTGTTGAGGATTTACGCAGGCATGTCGGGGCAGAGGAATATGCCAACACAAACCAAAAGGCCCACGTAATTTTGGCCCTAAAGGCGTTGCTGGCAACATCCTCGAAACCTTCTGTGTCGACTAAAGGCATGGAAATGAGAGGGCCTGAGAAACGTCCTTCGGTAAACTTGGTGTCAACTGAATTGGATAAAAAGCCGAGCCTCACCAATACGGGCGACAAGCAGGTATGGGTCACAACAACGGTTAACGGCATTCCGAAACAAGCGCCCAAACCCGCGGCCACGGCCTTTACGATTGCCAAAACTCTTTATCGTATGGACGGGACTGAGTTTGATGGGAGTAATCTCAAACAGGGTGAGCGCCTCATTGTGAAGCTTCGCTATACATCTGAAATTCAAGCAGCACGAATGGTGGTAATTGCTGATATGTTGCCGGCTGGTTTCGAGATTGAAACGGTTTTGCAGCCAAAAGATGGGCTTTATCGAAATGGCAAGAAAGGTCCATATGAATGGTTGGGCGAGATTGCCGAATTTGACATTGCCGAAGCCCGGGATGACCGATTTGTTGCCTCCAAACGTCACCAACGCTGGTCTCGGTATGACAAAGGTGAAAACGCCGCTTATATCGTGCGAGCAGTGACGCCGGGCGAATTTTCCCTACCAGGCGCGATGATAGAGGATATGTATCGTGCACAGGATATGGCGCGTACCGCTATCGGTAAGGTTACAATCTCAGCGGATAATGCGCTTTGATAGCTTGGTCATTTAAATATCCAAAAAGGGTCATAACTTACCCCAAGTGGCTGACGCATAGCTTGGCGGCTATCATCACCGCCTTTATCGGTTTGAATATTATGTTCCCGCCGCCGCTCGAAGCCGTTCAGCACAATTCTGCTGTGGTGACGGACCGTGACGGGCATTGGCTGACGGGCTTTACTGTTGATGATGGCATTTGGCGTATACCGGCAAAGCTCGAAGAGATTGACCCGCGTTTTGTGAACGCGCTCATCGCGGTCGAAGATAAGCGTTTTTATTCTCATAGCGGCGTTGATGTTCCAGCTATTGGCCGCGCTATACGGTCGTGGAGACGAGCAGGTAAACCTGTCTCCGGAGCCTCGACCCTCACCATGCAGCTAGTTCGGCAATATGAACCGCGCGAGCGGGTGCTGAAGTCTAAAATTATAGAAAGCTTTAAGGCGCTGCAGCTCGAACTCTTCATGAGCAAAGATGAGATATTAGAAAGTTATCTTACGCGCGTTTCTTATGGCGGGAACCTTGAAGGCGTCACCGCAGCTTCTCTCGCATATTTTGGAAAGCCACCTCACTTTTTGACAGATGCGGAAATAGCCTTGCTTATCGCGCTTCCACAGGCGCCGGATTCTCGGCGGCCTGACCTCAAGCCTGAAATGGCGACAAAGGGCAGGGATTATATCTTAGAGAAACTGGTTGAAAGAAATGCTCTGGACTTGCGCCGCGCCGCCGAGGCCAAAGACGTCGTGGTTAGCTCAAAGCGTCACAACATTCCTGAAATGGCATGGATTACGGCCTATGGACTGGCAGCAGGCGGCCAAAGGGTTCGGACAACCATTGACCACCATATGCAAGAAAAATTGGAGAGCCAAACGGCAGATTTCGTTACGCCTCTAAACGAACAAGTGAATACGGCCGTGACTATCGTTGATAATCGCACGATGGAGGTTCGCGCCCATATTGCTTCTGCTGATCGTAACCGCCCAGGCGGCTGGATAGATATGACTAATCGCGCACGCAGTCCCGGCTCCACGCTTAAACCCTTTATATACGCGCTAGCTATTGATGATGGGTTTGCAAGTGCGGGGAGTTTTGTCAAAGACGCCCCGACACGGTTTGGAAGTTATCAGCCAGAAAACTTTAACAGGCGCTATTATGGCGATGTGCGCATCTATGAAGCTTTGCGTCATTCCCTAAATGTCCCAGCCGTTGCTATGCTTGACTATGTAGGCGGGCAACGATTTGAGATGGCGCTAGAAGAGGCTGGAACAGATATCACCCATCTAAGCGGCGGCGGCGAGGGCGCGGGGTTAGCATTAGCGCTCGGTGGGGCAGGTTTATCCGTCAACGACCTTGCGGTGCTCTATGCCGCTCTTGCCAATGGCGGGACGGCCAAGCCTTTGATTTGGACAGATGAGGTCGCGGAGCCGAGCATTTTTCAACTCGTATCCGAAAATGCTGCGTCTGAGATTACGCAGATCCTCCGTCAAGCCCCAACGCCTTCCGGCCGTGTACCTGCCTGGCTTGCGCAGAATGCTCCGCCTATCGCTTATAAGACAGGAACGTCTTATGGCTTTCGGGATGCTTGGGCTGCGGGATATACGGATGATTGGACAGTGATTGTTTGGGTTGGACGTCCGGACGGGGCACCGCGTACAGGTGAGACTGGCCGATTGGCTGCCGCGCCATTACTATTTGATATATTCGCCCAACTTCCTTTTAAAGGACAAAGTGAGCCATATTTGAAGGATGAAAGAGCCCCTGATGGTTTATCGCATGTTGCGGATGCAACATCTCAAGGTCCGCAGATTTTGTTTCCGCCTGATGGAGCCGAAATCCTTGCGAGTAGTTTTGGAGATGAGGCGAGAGGATTTAGTCTCTCTGCGAGAGCAGAGCAGGGCAAGCCAAATTTTTATATTGATGGCCAGCCTCTGAAGCGTGAAAATGGGAAAGCCATTTGGTATCCTCAGACAACTGGGTTTTATAAAGTTAGCGCCGTTGACGTTATGGGGCGAGAGAGCGTCTCGCATGTACAGGTCTTAAGCCCCGATCAACTCGCGAATACGACGTTTTAATTCGACAAGCTCTTCAGCAAACCAGTCATGGCGTTTAATCCAGCCATTGTTTCTCCAACTCGGGTGCGGCATAGGCATAATGTCGGGGCCATAATTACGCCAATGTTTAACAGTTTCCGTCAGGTTCCGTTCTGCCCTGTCTCCCAGATATTCCTTCACCGCATACATGCCGACGAGCAGAGTCAACTCTACGCCCTCTAATGTTTCGGTCAAAGGCGCCTGCCAAAGCGGTGCGCATTCTTTGCGCGGAGGCAAGTCTCCACCTTTGTTGTCTTGGCCGGGAAAACAGAAACCCATTGGCGTAATGGCGAAGAGGTCTTCATCATAAAATTCGGTCTCGCTAACGCCCAACCAATCCCGCAGGCGCGTGCCTGACGGGTCGGTAAAAGGCCGTCCGCTAGCATGGGCCAGAGTTCCAGGGGCCTGGCCAATGATACGGATTTTGGATTTCGTATTTCCCTGCAAGATAGGTTTCGGCGTAACAGGCAAAGGCTTTACCGCATGGGCGCAGACGTCGCATCGGCGAATTTTCTCTTTCAAGCCTTCTATATCTGTTGGGATTGAAACGATTTCCTCCTGAAGATTGAATAAACGCATGATTTTTGAATGCCAGACGCGTATGTCTGTCTCATAGGGTAAGGAATTAGCTATGAGTACAGCCTTTTATACGAATTTAGACGCGGAACTCCAGACCATCAAAGATGATGGACTGTATAAGCGTGAGCGTTTGATAACCAGTAAACAGGCCGCCGATATAATTGTTACCGAAAATGGTCAGACGCGTAGGGTCATAAATTTCTGCGCTAATAACTATCTGGGTTTGGCCGATCATCCTGAACTCATCAAAGCCTCAGAGCAGGCCGTCGAAGAGCACGGTTTTGGAATGGCTTCTGTGCGTTTTATTTGCGGCACGCAGGGACAGCATAGAGAGCTAGAGAAGAAAATTGCCAATTGGCTCGGTTTTGAAGATTCGATTTTATACGCCGCCTGTTTTGATGCCAATGGCGGTGTGTTCGAACCGCTATTAGGCCCTGAGGATGCCATCATATCGGATGCCCTTAATCACGCCTCTATCATTGATGGTATTCGCCTGTGCAAGGCCAAACGCTATCGCTATAAAACAAGCGATATGGCTGACTTAGAGGATCAGCTTAAACAAGCGCGGGCCGATGGGGCGCGCCATATCATGATTGCCACTGATGGTGTGTTTTCCATGGACGGCACGATCGCTAAATTAGGCGAAATTGTTGCTCTTAAAAAGAAATATGACGCCTTGCTTATGGTGGATGATTGTCATTCGACGGGGTTTCTAGGTGACGGCGGACGCGGCACAGCCGCTTTTTGCGGTGTCGAAGGCGAAATTGATATCCTTACCGGCACATTGGGCAAAGCACTCGGCGGCGCAATGGGTGGTTTTACCTGTGCCCAGCAATCCATTATCGATATGTTGCGTCAACGTTCGCGTCCCTATCTTTTCTCCAATAGTCTTGCTCCGTCTCTTGTGGGGGCGAGCCTGAAAGCCATTGAACTGGCTAAAGAGGGCGATGCCCTCCGCACCCAAATATTTGCTAATGCTAAGCAATTTCGTGAAGGGATGACAGCGGCCGGCTTCACGATTCCAGATGGCGAACATCCCATTATTCCAGTGATGCTGGGTGATGCAGTAATCGCGCAGGAAATGGCGGCAAAACTGCTCGATGAGGGCATCTATGTTATTGGGTTCTTCTTCCCTGTCGTGGCTAAAGGGGCCGCCCGCATTCGTACACAAATGAGCGCTGCTCATACGTCGTCTCACATTGATAAGGCGATTGCCGCCTTTACCAAGGTCGGAAAAGAGTTGGGTGTGATATGACGCAAACGATGAAAGCGCTCGTCAAGGCCAAAGCTGAGAAGGGATTGTGGCTCAAAGAGGTTCCCGTTCCGAAAATTGAACCTAATGAGGTGCTGATTAAAATTGAACGTACTGCGATTTGCGGGACCGATATGCATATTTATAAATGGGATCAGTGGGCTCAAAAAAATGTACCAGTTGGACTGGTTGTTGGCCATGAATATGGCGGGACGGTTGCAGCTATAGGGTCAACTGTTCGCCGCGTGAAGGTCGGAGACCGCGTGACCGGGGAAGGGCATGTCGTTGGCACGAGGTCCCGCAACGCTCGGGCAGGCAAATTTCATCTGGATCCAGATACAAAAGGAATTGGAGTCAATCTCCCTGGGGCCTTCGCCCAATATCTTGCCTTACCTGAGTTTAACGTGATTCCGCTAAAAGATAATTTTCCGCTCGAGATTGCGTCTATCATGGATCCATTGGGTAATGCTGTGCATACCGCGCTTGCCTTCGATCTGGTAGGCGAGGATGTCCTTATCACGGGCGCGGGGCCGATAGGAATTATGGCGGCAGCTGTCGCCGAAAAATCAGGTGCCCGGCGCATCGTATTAACCGATATCAATGACTGGCGCTTAGAGTTTGCCAAAAGTGTCACGACCCGTACGCGCATGGTAAATCCGGCTAATGAAAACCTCCGAGACGTTATGGCTGAAATTGGCATGAATGAAGGCTTTGATGTTGGATTGGAAATGAGCGGTGCGGAGCCTGCCTTTAATCAGATGCTCGACGTTATGTTGATGGGCGGGAATATTGCCATGCTTGGTATTCCGTCCAAGCCTTTCCCTGTCGACTTTGGAAAACTTGTCGGAAAGGCGTTGACCCTCAAAGGTATCTATGGACGTCAAATGTATGAGACATGGTACAAAATGCTGGCTTTACTCGATAGTGGCCTCGATATGACGCCGATGATAACACATCGTTTTGCGGCACGTGATTTTCAGAAAGCCTTTGATTTGATGGAAACTGGAAAGAGCGGGAAAGTCATCCTGGATTGGACCGAAATATGAACGCTGAATATGTTCCGCTAGAAGGCTATGAAGCGCTGAGTGAGGCCGAGATGCAAGCGCGTGCCGATATGGTTTTAGAGACGCTTCGCAAGCGCCGTACCATTCGAGAGTTTTCTGATAAGCCCGTTTCCCGTGAATTGATAGAAACCTGCATTCAAGCGGCTGGAACGGCCCCTAGCGGCGCCAACCATCAACCTTGGCATTTCGTGGCAATTTCTGATTCCGAAACAAAGCGCCGAATTAGGGTTGCAGCCGAGGCTGAGGAAGCTGAGTTTTATGGGGGTAAAGCGCCCGATGAATGGCTGGACGCTCTCGCCCCTCTTGGCACGGACGCAAGCAAACCTTTCCTTGAGACCGCGCCCTGGTTGATTGCTGTATTCGCGCAACGCCGCGGCGGGGAAAAACTGGGACAGGATAAGAAAAATTATTACGTCACAGAGTCCGTAGGGCTGGCAACGGGTATGTTGATCACCGCCCTTCATTCCGCTGGGCTTGGAACATTAACTCACACACCTGCCCCAATGGGGTTTCTGCGGGATATTTGTGAGCGGCCAAAGGATGAAAAACCCTTTGTCTTGATGGTTGTGGGTTATCCAGCGAAGCACGCCAAGGTGCCTAAACATGCACTTGTTAAAAAAGATATTTCCGAGATAAGCACCATCTTAGATTAGTCAATTTTGCAACTCTATTCTGACTTGCCAGACTATTGGTTCGAGCGCATATCCCTTAAATGAGCGCAAACCTGAAAATCAACACCATTGCGGAAACAAAGCTTCCGATGCCGATGTGGGAATTCGTTTGCATGGTTGCATCTATGATGGCGCTCAATGCCTTCGCAATTGACATAATGCTGCCCGCTATGGGTGTTATCGCAGATTATTACGGGGTGTCGGGTAACCAGCAGCAATGGCTACTCTATAGTTACATCATTGGTTTTGGGGTGCCCCAACTGTTTTTTGGACCTGTTTCGGACAGATTTGGCCGAAAGTCCCTGTTGCAGATTTGCATTGCAGCTTATGTCCTCTTCGCTTTTCTTTGTATGGCGACGACGTCATTCGCCCTATTGCTTCTTGTGCGGTTTTTGCAAGGAATATTTGCCTCTGGAATACGGGTTATCGCTGTTTCCATTGTCCGTGACCTTACCGCTGGGCGAGCCATGGCACGTATCATGTCGCTGGTGATGACAATTTTTATGATTATCCCAATCATCGCGCCAGCCATCGGGCAGGGTGTCATGATGATCGCTGGATGGAAGTGGATGTTTGGCGTTTTAGGACTCGCGGGTAGTCTTTTACTTTTATGGGTCCAATTTAGATTGCCTGAAACTTTGACGCCCGAAAACCAACAACAATTAAGCGTCAGAAAGGCCTTATCAGGTTTTCATCAAGTACTAACTACTCGTGTCACGCTGGGATATATGGCCGCAAGCGGCGTTATATTCGGCGCCCTATTTGCCTTTATTGCTTCAGCCGAACAAATTTTTTACGATACCTTTGGCGTTGGTGAGCGCTTCGCGATTTGGTTTGCCATTATCGCAGGAACATTAGCTGTAGCTAATTTTACGAATAGCCGCGTTGTTGAAAAATATGGGATGCGCCGCATTAGTCATGGCGTTCTGATTGTTTTTACGATTTTGGCGTTTAGCAACTATGTCGTTATGCAAGTTGCCGGCGAAAAATTAGTTTTATTCCTGCCGCTTTTTGCTCTGACATTTGGGTGTTTTGGGATGTTGGGCGCCAATTTTTCTGCCATAGCTATGGAGCCCCAAGGCAAAATTGCCGGTACAGCCAGTGCGCTTTATGGCTTTGCTACGACGACAGTGGCGAGCGGATTTGGTTACCTTGTTTCTAGCCAATTTGACGGCCGGGTTGCGCCAATATTGTTGGGTTTCGTAGCTTTGGGGGTGTTATCGCTAACCCTCGTCCTGATAACAGAACGAGGCAGGTTGTTTGAGTTAGGGCTGGGGAAGAGCTAGGGCTACCCCGCCTTTGTGTATTGGTCCTTGTAAATGACCTTGAGCTCCCGTTTGAGTATTTTGCCTGTCGCGCCGAGGGGGAGCTCATCTTGGAAGACGATTTCATCAGGTAGCCACCACTTTGCGCATTTTGCTGTGATGCATTTCTTGATCTCTTCCTTATCAGGGGATTTGCCAGGAACTGGCTGCACTATTAGGAATGGACGCTCCTGCCATTTTTCGTGACGGATACCGATACAGGCGGCCATCGCTACATCGGGGTGATCAGAGGCCGCGTTTTCTACGTCAATCGAACTGACCCATTCGCCGCCCGATTTAATAACATCTTTTGAGCGGTCAGTGATTTCCATAAAGCCAGTCGGGTGCAGTTTGCTGACGTCACCTGTGGCGAACCATCCATCATCCGTGAAGGCGTCAGCACCGGCGCCTTTGAAGTAGCCGCTGGCGACCCATGGACCTTTAACTTGGAGGTGGCCTTCGGCTTCGCCATCTTCGGCCAGGATGTTACCTTCATCATCGACGATACGCATATCCACGCCAAAGATCCGACGCCCAGCCAAGAGCTTATCGCTAACTGTGCTTTCGTAATCATCAAGATTGGTATCTGGATGTGCGGCATAAGTAGAGCCTAAAGGACTTGTTTCTGTCATCCCCCAGCCTTGCTGCATCGGTATGCCGAGGTCTTGCTCATAAGCCCGCAGCAGCGACTCGGGCAGGGCTGAGCCGCCAACAAGCGCTTTTTTCACAGTTGGAAGGTCAATGCCATTCGCTTTTGAGTGATTGTAAATACCAAGCCAAACTGTCGGAACGCCCGCCATTAGGGTAACTTTCTCTTGGTTGATCATTTTACACATATTCGCGCCGTCAAGCCCCGGGCCCGGCATGACAAGTTTTGCCCCGACCATGGCGGCGGAATAGACAAGGCCCCAGGCAGAGACGTGGAACATCGGCACCACAGCAAGTATGACATCACGTGATCCAGCGCCAATAACGTCATGGAAAGACCCTGCCATCGCATGAAGGATGGTTGAACGATGTGAATAAAGAACGCCCTTTGGATCACCCGTTGTTCCCGATGTGTAGCATAGCGTACAAGCCGTATTTTCATCAAAGCGCGGCCATTCAATTTCATCAGAGGCATCCGCAATAAAGCTTTCATAATCTACGACAGCTGTCTTATAGTCAGGCAATTTGTCCCCATCCGTCAAACAGATCCATTTTTTGACTGTGGGGCACATGGCCGAAACCCCGTCAATGATAGGGCCAAATGTCGTATCGAACATGAGCATCGTATCTTCCGCATGGTTGACCATCCAGGCGATTTGCTCGGGTTTCAGGCGAGGGTTGATGGTGTGAACAATCGCGCCAATGGATGACACGGCATAATAAATTTCGATATGGCGGTAATTATTCCAAGCAATAGTCGCGACACGGTCACCTTTTTTTATGCCCGCTGCGATTAGGGCATTTGCTAATTTGCGTGTGCGGGCAGCGCAATCAGCCCAGCTATAACGGTGTTCGGTCATATCCGCATTTAAGGTGTAAATCTCGCGATCTCTGTGAACTTTCGCAGCGTGCTCAATCAGGTCACTGATCATTAGTTCCTGCTGCATCATTAGTCCCTGCATGGACGTCTCCCATATTTTATTCTTGTTGCGGCCTTAATTCCATTGATTACTGTGGGGGTCAACCAACCATATGCAAAGAGTTTCATATGATTCAGATGCCGACATTCGAAGATGTGCAAAAGGCTGCCGAACGTATTTCAGGACAGGCTGTACAGACGCCCTTACTGCGCTCGGACTTGATAGATGTTCTTGTTGGGAAAACCGTTTGGTTTAAAGCGGAATGCAATCAAAAAGTCGGCGCGTTTAAATATCGCGGTGCGTATAATCGTCTTTCAGCTATGAGCGCTGAGGAACGGGGGCGAGGTGTTGTGGCCTATAGCTCTGGGAATCATGCGCAAGGCGTCTCAAGAGCCGCTAATGAGCTTGGAATAGATGCCATCATCGTCATGCCGACAGATGCGCCAGCCGTTAAGGTTGCCGGCGTCATCAATGATGGGGCGACTATTGTTTCATATGATCGCCAAACGGAGAGCCGCGAAGACATCGCGAGTGAAATCTCAAACCGTGATGGGCGCGTCATAGTCCCTAGTTATGATGACCCTTACATAATTTCGGGTCAGGGGACAGTTGGACTCGAGATTGCGAAGAGCGGTATCGAGTTTGATGCCCTGATTACATGCATAGGCGGAGGCGGATTGTGTGCGGGGATTAGCTTAGCGATGAACGAACTCTCTCCGAGGACGAAAATCTATGGCGCGGAACCCCAAAACTATAATGATCATCAATTATCTTTTACGTCTGGCAAGAGAGAAAGGCTGACCCGAACACCGCCCACGCTTTGCGATGCACTGATGACGCCGCAGCCAGGCGTTTTGACGTGGCCTATAAATAGCAAATCTTTGTCAGGTGTTTTCGCCGTCTCCGATTTAGACTGCTTGATGACCATGGCCATTGCAAAGAGAGAATTAGGCGTACAGCTTGAGCCAGGTGGCGCCGCGGCTATGGCAGCGCTTTTAAAGGGGGCTTTGTCGGACGAAGCAGGTCTTGAAACAATTTGCGTTATACTTTCGGGCGGAAATGTTGATGCCGAAGTCGCGCATCGGGCAGACGCTCTTTTAATTGGATAATTTTTCGCGTTAACTTGTCTTGAAGTGACCAAGGACCATGAACGCGCCAATCAAGATAAAGCCTAGTCCTGCGAGAAGTTTGAGGGGTAGCATATTAAGATATTTCTCTCCCGCCGCGCCAAGGATAACAGCGAGTGCCGTTGATATCGTTAGTGCAAAGGCCGCGGTGAGAAATACGATATAGCGATTGGCGCTTGAATCTGAGGCGAATAGAACCGTTGCTATCTGTGTCTTGTCGCCTAGTTCCGCCAGAAACACCGTGATAAAAATTGTCAAATATAGATTCATAAGAAGGGCCTTGTTGTTAATTTGCACCCCGACCGCTTGGTGAAATCGTTAGAACGCCCCTTGGGTCAGATCCTGATAAATTTGATTGTCACTTTGATTGCCATTACGCCGCGCGCGGTAAACCTGCATGTTTTCCATGACGCGCTGCACATAATTTCGGGTTTCGGAGAAAGGGATGCTTTCGACCCAATCTATGGGATCAATTTCACCCGTTCGCGGATCGCCATACTTCTTTATCCATGTCTTTGAACGGTGAGGGCCGGCATTGTAAGCCGCCGCCGAGAGAATGTAGGAGCCGTCAAACATCTCCAGGAGGTCATGGAGGTGGTGAGCGCCGAGTTTCGCGCTGTAGTCGCGGTCAGCCGTGAGCTTGGCTCGAGAATAAGGAATACGATGTTTGCGCGCGGTATATTTTGCGGTGCTGTCAATCATCTGCATCATGCCGTAAGCTTTGGCGCTACTGACGACATTAAACTCAAACTCGCTTTCTTGGCGGGCGACTGCGTATACAAAAGGGATGTCAAAACGTCCGGGAAGGGCTTCTATTTCTTCCACTAGGGGGTAGCCCGAGTCGGTTAGCATGGATTGGAACCGAGAGGCTTGTTTGGCGGCCCGCAATGACGGACGCATATACCCATAGTCCTTAGACAGTTGAGATAGGAGCGTTAGTTCCCGCTGATCATCAAATACATCGTCCAGATGGAAGGCAAAATTTGAAAAGAAGCGTTCTTCACCGGCCTCTCCAAGAAGATGCATAGCGCGAACGCGTGGGTCCGCCTCGAAACCAGCCTTGAGGGACGAGGTATCTGCTTCAATTGGAAGAGTAACTTGCGCGAGGCGTCCGCCGATTTTATCTGCGGCTAGCTGACCGTAATAGGTGTTGGTATAGGCTGAAGCCTCTGCATAGTAGGCGCTCGCATTCCCATCCCCTAGCGCCTCAGCGGCCCGTGCTTGCCAATAAGCAGCGCGGCTAAGAGATACCGATAACGAAACGCCGCTTTTCAGCGTTTCAAAATGCTGAGCCGCTTTTCCGGGTTGGCCTAATTTAGTCAACGCTAACCAGCCAGCTGTGAACTCAGCCTCTGCAAAGCCTGCGCCGCGCGTCATGCCGTGATTAGTCGCCAGCTGATAAGCTTCGGAATATTTTTTGTTCTCGATCGCCCATCGCAACATGATGCGCTTTTCTTTCCAGAGAACTTCTTTGCCGTTGGCATTAATCGGAGGATTTGTGATCTGCAAATAGACGGGCAGGGCGTATTCCTTGGTTTTCTTCCGGCGGCGCCATTTGGCGCGTTCATAAAGAAGACCTGCCTCGTTCCGATATTCTTGCGGTACTGACTTTATAGCTGCGTCCATGCCAGAGCGATTAGACGCCGTGCGAATACGGGCGTTCATTAATTCTCGCTGCTTTTTTCCCATATGAGGAAGCAATGCTTCGGCTTTGGCATGGTGGCGACGCCCCTGCCAAATAAGGTGATCTGCACGGACAGCATGGTCTTCTTTCGTAAGCTTGCCGCGATATTGTTGAAAAAGTTCCTGTTGCCGCGAGCGGGTCAATTTAGACTCCCGCCACGCGGATTTGAGCCATAGATCGCCACTCTCTTTATTCCCCAGCCTGTAATGGGCGCGGGCTAAGGCAGCGCGGCCCTCGCCAGATACGGGTTCTTTCCCTTCAAACCATTGGGCCGTCTTTCTTGCAGAAATAGGATCATCAAACATAATCCCTTCCGCTTTGGCTTGTATGGACGTCATACGAGGCCACGTCGAGAGTTCCTGCACCACATAGCTGATATCCTTGAATGAAACATGCGGGTTACGTGCGGCGCGCACCCAACGCAAAACATCTTTGGCCGTCGGGTCGTCGAGTTTCTTGATTTGTTGATCCAGGTCGCTCCAATGTCCCTTTTTTGCAGCTCTTAGCCCCTTGCGAAAGCGTTGAGAATCTGCGCCACTAAGGTATTGCGAGGCGTTAGGGGCAGCCGGCTTTACACGCGGCGTCGGAATCGCCGCATTGGCCGCCGTTGTCAAAATGAGCAGTGCTAGGGCGAGAACGGCCACAAACACAGCCTTTAGATTAAGTTCTGCTCTTTGCAGGATGCTGAATCGGTTTAATTCCATAATATTACACTAATCCGTGTCTTGCGCAGAGCAAGAAAAGAACGCAAATAGGCCTCGAAAATAACACATAAGTTATCAACATTTCGCAGGCTTCGCGAATTACAATATGAAAGCGCATTATGATTAACGGTTCGATAACAGCCCTGGTAACACCGTTCAAAGATGGCGGTGTTGACGAAAAAGCCTTTCAAGACTTCATCGAATGGCAAATAGAGAGCGGCACGCATGGATTGGTGCCCTGCGGAACCACTGGTGAGACGCCGACCCTAAGCGATAAAGAGCATCGCCGAGTTATTGAGCTGTGCGTGGAGGCCGCTAATGGGCGCGTTCCTGTCATTGCCGGTGCAGGGTCAAATGAGACCAGCGTTTCAATCGCTTATGCTAAAAAGGCTAAAGAGGTGGGCGCCGATGCCGCTTTAGTCGTGACGCCTTATTACAATAAGCCCAGCCAAGAAGGCATTTATCAACATTTCAAAGCTATTTCAGAAGCTGTTGATATCCCGATTGTTGTTTATAATGTCCCAAGCCGCAGCGTTGTCGACATTACAAACGACACTATGGGGCGTCTTGCGACCCTGCCGACCGTCATTGGCTGTAAGGATGCGACGGGCGATATCTCACGGGTTAGCGGATTAATTGACCGCTGCGGTGAGGATTTCATTCAGCTTTCTGGTGATGATCCAACTAGTCTGGGGCACTCAGTCCACGGCGGAAAAGGCTGCATTTCTGTGGGGTCTAATATTGCGCCCAAGCAGTATGCCGAGCTTCACAATGCATTATTGGCAAAAGACTACGTAAAAGCGCAAAAGCTGAACCATGCTTTGGATCGGTTACATAAAGACCTTTTCCTCTGTCCAAGCCCCGCGCCGACGAAGTATGCGATGAACCTCCTTGGAAAGATGAGTTCTGATGTGCGTTTGCCTATGACGCCTTGTATCGATTCGACCAAGGACGCCGTAAAAGCTGCTATGAAACGTGCGGGCGTTGATTTTTAAATAATGGCCAAGAAGAAGGCAGATCCGAATAATAAGACCATTGCCGAGAACCGGCGAGCTCGGTTTGATTATCATATCGAAGACACCTTCGAGGCCGGTATCGTATTGGTCGGTACAGAGGTCAAAGCCCTGCGAGAGGGGCAGGCGAATATCGCGGAAAGTTATGCCGCGATTGAAAATCAGGAGCTCATGCTGATTAACGCGAATATTCCAATATATGCGCCCGCAAGCCAGTTTAACCACCTGCCAACACGGCCGCGGAAGCTTTTGTTAAAGCGCAAAGAAATCAGTAAGTTATGGAATGAAACGCAACGTAAGGGGCGTACCATTGTCCCTTTGAAAATGTATTTCAATGATAAGGGAATCGTGAAGATCCTTGTTGGTATTGCGACGGGTAAAGACAAGCAAGATAAGCGCGACACAGTCAAAAAACGTGATTGGCAGCGTGATAAAGCGCGGGTGATGCGAGAGCGAGGCTAAGACCCGATGAATCTGCGGATGTCTGCGAAGACGTCATAAAACATTTCTTCGGTCAACCGCTTCGTATTCGTGTTGTAACGCGAGCAATGGTAGCTTGAGTATAGCCGTCTACCACCTTGTAATTCATGGATTTTATGGTGGCCGAAAGGGTAATCTTTTAGCCGCAACCCCATGGCTCGAACGGTGTTGTCATGGCTGATTTTTCCAAGGCACAAAATGGCTTTAAGGCGGCCAAGGGCCTCAATCTGTTGAGTTAAAAAAGGACGACACGCGGTGCATTCGGCTCCAATAGGTTTATTTTGCGGCGGAACACATCTCACCGCATTGGTGATTTGAACGCCCTTTAGGCTCAGTCCGTCATCTGCTGTGCCGCCATATATACCATCACTAAAGCCATGTTCTGCCAGCGCCGCATAGAGAAGATCTCCTGCCCAATCGCCTGTGAAGGGTCGGCCTGTCTGATTTGCGCCATGCATGCCAGGGGCCAGGCCGACAATGAGTAGGCTGGGGTCTGGGTCGCCAAAGCTTGGAACCGGGGCGTTATGATAGCTTGGGAGCTCTTTGCGTTTTTCGAGCAAAAAGGCGCGCAGACGCGGACAAAGGTCACAATCTCTATCCGGCTCGACAAAATTTTGCGTCTGTTCCATCATTAGTCTTCATCCTCAAGATTTCTTCGAGGTCGCCCAAAAAGTTTATCCATGTCTGCAATTTCGATAAAGGCGTCGGCTTGGCGGCGCAGTTCATCGGCTAGCATGGCAGGCTTTGATTTCATGGTGGAGACGACCGTCACCCTGACGCCTTGCTTTTGCAGGGCCTCCACAGCAATTCGAAAGTCGCCGTCACCAGAGAAGAGTATCAGGTGATCGATATGCGGGGCGAGGGTTAGCATATCGACGATTATCTCCGCATCCATATCGCCCTTAATGCGACGACGTCCATCCCTGTCCACCATCGATTTGGCGGGTTTTGTCACCGCGTGCCAACCATTATAATCTAACCAGTCAACCAGGGGGCGGATAGGGGAATAGTCATCTTCTTCCACAAGTGCTGTGTAATAATTTGCACGGATGAGCCGGCCTTTGCCTTTGAAAAGCTCAAGTAACTTGCCGTAATCAATGTCAAAATCGAGCGTCTTAACGGTGGAATAGAGGTTTGACCCATCCACAAAGAGGGCTATGCGTTCATCAGGATAAAAAGCCATGTAGTACCAAAGAGTAAGTCATAAAAAATGAAGCCCATCTATATTGCCTTTGGCGCCAACCTGTCCAATCCCAAAGAAACTTTTCTGGCCGCGATAAAATCACTTAAGACGCGCGGCGTGGAGGTCGTGAAAATGTCTGGCCTCTGGCAAAGCCCTGCTTGGCCCCCGGGCAGCGATCAACCCGATTATATCAATGCCTGCGCCGAGGTGAGCTTTGACGGCGAGGCGAGGGAGCTCCTAGATAATCTGCACGCCGTCGAGTCAGAATTTGGTCGCAAACGCACCGTCAAAAACGCCGCGCGGCCCCTAGACTTAGACCTACTCGATTTTAGAGGCCAAGTGATTGAGGATAAGGGCGGTATGATTATCCCGCATCCAAGGATGCTCACGCGAGGTTTCGTGTTGTTCCCATTAGAGGAAGTGGCGCGGGAATGGCGTGATCCAATGCAGGGCATGAAGTTAGAAGATTGGATAGCTCGGCTGCCACTGGCGGATGTTGAAGCGATTGTGTGGGTAGGGTCTGCAGAGTAGAGCCTCTTTTCAGGTGATGTCTAAATCATCCCTATAGCGGACCTCAGCTCAGTGTCTCACTTTGGGCGATTTTAAGACGCTCACAAAATGTTCCTAGCAGACAGAATAGAGCTGTCATCACAGAGCCTGATCTTTTCAATTTAAGCTTTGAAATAACCGAAACAGATTCTACGGTGATTTATTCAGCAACAGAGGACTGCTAGATCTATGAGTGAAGAGTTCAATCGCTTTTTAGCACGTCTTGCAGAAGATTTGGAATATATCCAAATTGGCTCTCAAGAGTTTTCAAGCTCAGAGCTCTATATTTGTGACCCCATGGACCAAGCCCAACTTCCTATTTCTGAGTCCATTGTGCCAGGGTGCCACTCTCTATACGTATTTAGTAAAGACTGGGCTTATAACAGTAGAGTCGACCCCAAGCCTTACAATGCTAGATTTGAAGTCTGGTTCAGTGATGCTGAACCAACAAAATGGGAACAGTTAATCAACAATGACCCTCATGGATATAATAATGAATTTAGCGCCGAATTTGGGTCGATGGCCTTCCTCGACAAACCCCTGATGGACAACCTGAACCCGATTAACGAAAAAGATGAACTCTTTGAAAAATATCTGTCCCGTTATGCTTACAACAATCATACTCCGTTGCCTTATGCCGAGGTGGAGTTAGATGGGGGCAATTGTTTTTATGTCGTAACATCAGGAAGAGGTAACGGTACGTATTGCGCCTTTGCTGGTCGTGATAATACTGGCACGCTTTTGCGCATCAGTGTGGATTTTGAAATGTAACGAGGGAAGTTTGAGGTAGGTACGTTGAACAGTCACCTCTAACACATATTGATGTCCTTTAGGTCACTGGCAGCAAGATTTAGCGGCCTATTTTGGGAGCTCACTAGATTGCCGTTAAGATAGATCATTTTTTAAATGCAATATACATCTGTTCGCCCAATCAGAAAATTCGACATCGTTGATTGCCCATGGTCTCATAAATTCATCAATCAATTGAGCTCCCAAAATTGGAAGGCGAGAAATGACCCATGCGCCATTGTCGCTATGAACTGCCCCCGATGACATTTCAGCTAAACAACCAGCTGCCAGTCCATAAAGAATATTTACAGCACCTGATTGACCTGCTGACCGCCTGAACGTCCAATGAAATCCTGGCTTTAGACAATCCTCCAGTATATGAGCTTTGATATTCTTTGGACGGTCACTAATGGCATCTCTCCACCAGTCTATATCAATGCTCTCATTTTCACGATAGTAAATGTTTGTTCCGCCTTGGATGCCTTCAATTTCTAACCACGCATACACGTGAGATGACCATTCCATACGATCAGAAGGTAAAAATGGTATCCGTTCACTTTCATTTTTTTTGATACGAACTAACGTTAATTTCGGCCTTTCATGAATACCTACTTCTTGACACATTTTATAAAATGCTTGTTCGCATAAAGTCAAAAATGCACCGACCTTTGGAGGTTTTTCAAGAGAAGGGAAAACTGAAAAAGTCGTACTCATAGTTTTATTTAAACTGGCGTGTGTTTAGTAGAAAGGTATAAATTAAAATCTTTTGTCTCCTTGGACGAGTGTCTTATTTTGGGCGCTTTAAGCCGCTCGACCTATGTCCGCTTTGCCCCCGACACGGTCATAGCTTTTGTAACGCAATCCTCGTCTTTTGTTGCACTAACCCCCATAAATCCGCACTTCGCACCTAACTCATCCTCTCTCTTCAAAGCCGTGTTACACTGCGCCTGTGAAGTTTGAGACTTTGACATATTCGGCGCATATCACTGATTATTCAGTGACCGCTTCGGCCCCTCTAAGATTGGGCCGCTTGGATGCTTCAAAAAGCAGGCGCGGGATAGCTGCGTTTTTATTTCGCGTGGCCGCTTTTTTTCACAGCCGTATTGCGAGCCTTCCGTCCCTTGAGTGCGGCTCGCAAGAGCCTCTCACCGTTATAGATACATCTTTGGATAATAGCTCCGAACCTCTGATAAAGGTAACGATGAACCGTCATCTTTCACGGCGTTTGCGCTGGCTCATTAGGCGAGGGCGTGTGGAGCGCTCGGGCGAGATGCGCGTGGCGACGGCTGAGGATGAATTGCGGTGTCATCTCACGCCCGGTCAATTTAACGAATATTGTATTCGCGTTCATCGCTATAACCGCATACGGGTCTATGGTTTGGGCCTAGGCCGCCGCGCTTTGTTCTTCGGGGCCGCAATAGGCTCTGCTATTTTGCGGGGTGATATAAGCTGCCTCGCGAAAGCGCTCTTTTGTTCCGCGCCCATATCCCCTGATTAGACATCCAAATTTACTACAATCTGCGTCCAAAACGTGAAATGGCTCCATTTTGCGGCCATATAGCTATGGAACATCGCCGTTTGATATGGTAAAATAATACCGCTTTTTTAAGTTATTGTTTTTATTGTATAATTTGCTGTAGGTTGCTTCATTTAGCTGTTGACGCCCCCACAGGCCTTCTGTAGTTACCCGCCATCACGAAAGACGCTTGTTTGAATGTCTCAACCAAGCAGACTTCATAGAGGATATTATGAAAACCACAAAATTCGTCAAAACCGCTGAGGTTGAGAAGAAATGGATTTTGATTGATGCCGAGGATGTCGTTGTTGGCCGTCTCGCAACTTTCATTGCCATGCGTCTCCGCGGTAAGCACCTTCCGACATATACGCCCCATATTGATCACGGCGACAATGTTATCGTTATCAATGCCGAGAAAGTCGCTTTCACAGGCAAGAAGCGTAATGACAAAGTTTATTACTGGCACACAGGTTATCCGGGCGGCCTTAAAGAGCGCACAGCGGATAAAATCTTGGACGGCCGTTTCCCTGAGCGCGTGATGCGTAAAGCGGTACAGCGTATGCTTCCAAAAGAAAGCCCATTAGCGCGTAAGCAACTCTCTAACCTTCGCGTTTATGCCGGGTCCGAGCATCCACATGCGGCGCAAGAGCCACAGGTCATTGATTTCAAATCAATGAGCCCAAAAAATGTAAAGGCGAAATAGATCATGGCTGATACAAAAACACTCGAAGACCTCAAAGACGTTATGGAAGGCACGACAACTTCCGAAACTGGTGAAGTTGTTTCGTCTGCTGCGCTTCCTGAGCCAAAAATTGACGAGCTTGGGCGCTCTTATGCGACTGGTAAGCGTAAGAACTCAATCGCACGCGTTTGGATTAAGCCCGGTAACGGCAAAATCACAGTCAATGGCCGCGACCAAGAAGTTTACTTTGCACGTCCGGTTTTGCGCTTGATTATTGCACAGGCTTTTCAAGTTGCTGACCGTGTTGATTCATATGACGTTGTTGCAACTGTCAAAGGCGGCGGACTTTCTGGACAAGCCGGTGCGGTTCGTCACGGCATCACCAAAGCGCTGACTTATTATGAGCCTGCGCTACGTCGTCCGCTAAAAGCCGCTGGCTTTATTACGCGCGATAGCCGTGTTGTTGAGCGTAAGAAATACGGTAAGGCGAAAGCCCGTAAGAGCTTCCAGTTCTCGAAGCGTTAAAGATTACGATACATATATCGTTCTATTACAAGGCGCTTTCGAGAGAATCGGAGGCGCCTTTTTTATTTGTGGATGAACTGACATGAAAAATGCCGTCATATTAGGAGCCTCGGGATATACGGGTGCGGAAGCTGTGCGCCTGATTATGGGGCACCCCAAGCTAACCCTTGTTGGATTGACGGGGCATAGCAAGGCTGGGCAGGCTTATGGGGAGATATATCCGAATTATCGGCATCTTGATTTGCCTGATGTCGTAACGGCAGATGAAATTGACTGGTCTGGCGTCGATGTAGCCTTTGCTTGCCTGCCACACGGCGCGAGCCAAGAGACGATTGCTGGCGTGATTGATAATGTTGAGACAATTATTGATCTCTCCGCCGACTTTCGCCTGAAGGACCCTGCGCTATATGAGGCGACTTATGGGCGTGCCCATGGTTTTCATGACCTCTTGGGAGCGGCCGTGTATGGCCTGACCGAATATGCCCGTGAAGACTTGTCTGGCGCGAAACTTGTGGCCTGTCCGGGATGTTATCCGACTTGCACCTTACTAGCCCTGTTGCCAGCGGTTGATGCCGACATGATTGACGTGACGGATATTATTATTGACGCCAAGTCAGGCGTGACAGGAGCTGGCCGTAAAGCCTTGGCATCATTGAGTTTTTCTGAGGTTGCGGATGGCGCGCATGCGTATGGTGTAGGAACACATCGTCACGCGCCGGAAATAGATCAAATGATTACGCATGTCTCGGGCGTTGAGGCTGAGGTTACATTTACCCCGCACCTAATTCCTATGAATCGCGGTATGATTGCCACCTGTTATGTAAAATTGGCGGATGGCGTCTCAGTGGCGGATCTGCGCGACGTATATGAAGCGCGTTACAAGGACGAATTATTTGTGCATCTGGAGAGCGAAGGTGTTGTTCCGCAAACGCGCCATATCCGGGCCAGCAATCATTGCCGTATCGGTATATTTGCTGACCGCAGGGCCGGCCGCGCCATTATCATCAGTGTCATTGATAATTTGACGAAGGGTTCATCCGGGCAGGCGCTGCAAAATTATAACGTAACCCAAGGCTGGGATGAGACTTTGGGGCTTAATGTTCAGCCCGTTTTCCCCTAGCTGTTCTCTACTGATTTTTTAGGTGACCTTTGCCGCGATTTCGCCCATATCCAACAGTAACTCTAAGTCATTAATAGGAGGCCGTTATGACATTATCGAAATTAGCTACTTTCTCGCTCATTCTCGCGGCGGCCTCTCTTTCTGCCTGCAGCACGGTTAAAATGCCCAATCTAGACTTTTTCAAATCTTCGGAATTTGAAGAAGATGCTAAAAGTCTGAGTGACTATCCAAAAGTTTCTGAAACGCCGACGGCACCAACCGATGTGCGGTCCGCTGCGCTTTGGGATATTGAAGCAAAAAAGCTAATCCGTGAGCGGGATGCCTTTAACGAGGATAGAGCCGCTAGTAGCGAGCCTGCGAAGTCTGAAGCAGAACTTGAGCGCGAGGCTGCGGCTCTACGGGCTAAGGTTCGTGCTTATCAAGCTGATGACCCTCAATAGGAGGCGGACAATGTCAGAAATCGAGCCTGAACGCGAAGAGTTTTACCGCATTAAGCGCCTGCCGCCATATGTCTTTGCTGAAGTGAATAAGTTGAAAGCCAAACTTCGCAAAGAAGGTATGGATATTATTGATTTCGGTTTTGGTAACCCCGATAGCGCTACCCCGCAGCATATTATTGATAAGCTAATTGAAACTGTGCAGCGACCTCGGACAACGGGATACTCAGTATCTCGGGGTATTTTGGGTCTCCGCCAAGCGGCCGCTCGCTACTATAAGCGCCGCTTCGATGTTGACTTGAATCCAGAAGATGAAATCATAGCGACAATAGGGTCTAAAGAGGGCTTTGCCAATTTAGCCCAAGCCATCACAGCGCCCGGGGACGTCATATTTGCGCCCGATCCGTCATACCCCTTGCATGCTTATGGTTTTATCATTTGCGGAGGGGTGATACAGCCCATCGCCGCCATAACGCCGGATGAGTATCTGGCAGGTGTGAAGACAGCTATCGCCGAAGCGGAGAAGCCGCCGTTGGCTATTGTGGTTTGCTTCCCTTCAAACCCAACAGGGCATACTGCAACGCTTGATTTCTACCGTAAAATTGTTGCCATTGCTAAAGAGCATGACATTATTTTGCTTTCTGATTTAGCATATTCCGAAATCTATTTCGGGGATCCACCTCCCTCCATTTTCCAGGTGGAAGGTGCAAAGGATGTTGCCATTGAGACTATTTCACTGTCCAAAACCTACGCTATGGCTGGGTGGCGCATGGGTTTTGTTGTTGGGGCAAAACACCTCATTTTTGCGCTGGCGCGGGTAAAATCATATTTGGATTACGGCGCATTTACACCCATTCAAGTCGCTGCATGTGCCGCTCTTGATGGGCCTCAAGATTGCGTTGAAGAGTTTCGAGAGCTTTACAAAAGCCGCCGAGATATTTTGGTCGAAAGTTTTGGCCGAGCTGGCTGGGATATTCCGCCGCCTGAGGCCGGAATGTTCATCTGGGCACCACTTCCAAAAGGGTTTGAGCATATGACTTCGCTCGAATTTTCTAAGCGCCTTATGGAAGAGGCGGGTGTGGCGGTCTCCCCGGGTAGTGGATTTGGCAAGAATGGAGAGGGCTACGTACGGATAGGTTTGGTCGAGAATGATCAGCGCATTCGCCAGGCCGCTCGTAATGTTAAACAATTCTTATCTGCCTTGCGAGAAAACGCAGCAGAATAGTTAGCTATTTTTGCTCTGCTATGGTAGCGGGGCGCACAAATGAATCGAATGGAGTGGGGCTGAATATGTCAGTTATCGGATTTAATGCAGGGCTTGCGCTTCAAGCAGCTCTCGTAACAGAGAAAGCAGCAATTGCAGCGTCCCACCTTGCGGGCCGCGGTGACGAAAAGGCGGCTGACCAAGCTGCTGTTGATGCTATGCGCACTATGCTCAATGCTATGGATATTCGCGGCCGAATTGTTATTGGCGAAGGGGAACGTGACGAGGCGCCTATGCTATATATCGGCGAGGAAGTTGGTAAGGGCAAAGGCCCTGAGATTGATATTGCTCTTGACCCACTTGAGGGCACAACCCTGACAGCTAAGAACATGGCAAATGCACTGGCTGTTATGGCGTTTGCTCCGCGCGGAGGACTGCTATATGCGCCCGACACTTATATGGACAAAATTGCAATTGGTCCTGGCTATGCGCCTGGGCTTGTGGATTTGGACAAATCCCCTGCAGATAACGTTAAAGCGCTTGCTAAAGCCAAAGGCGTGAAACCTTCAGATATTACGGTTTGCGTCATGGATCGCGCGCGTCACGCTGAAATTATCGCCGAACTTCGGTCTATTGACGCCAGCATCGCCCTTATCTCAGATGGTGACGTTCAAGGCGTGATTGCGACTACTGACCCAGAAACTCAGATTGATATTTACATTGGCCAAGGCGGGGCTCCTGAAGGCGTGCTAGCTGCCGCTGCGTTACGTTGTGTGGGAGGGCAAATGCAAGGCCGTCTACACTTCCGCAATGATGATGAGGTGGCTCGTGCTCGCCGCGTGGGCATCGATAAGCTCGATACAAAATATGACCTAGATGGACTGGCTTCCGGACCAACTATTTTCTCAGCAACAGGCGTGACTCAAGGCAGCCTACTAGATGGTGTTAAGGTTCAAAACGGGCGCGTGCACACCCATACGCTCATTATGAATTCCGTAGATGGTTCTACCCAGCGCCTTCGTTCAGATCGTCCTGTTTAAGGTCAGTGACGACATTTCTCGACGTCGATAAATCCTGCCGAGGATTACGATGGCAGGCCCGATGTCAGGATGAGGATTCGGTAATAGAGCTAGAACAGGTTAAGTCTCTGGACAATCTGACAGCAAGGCTGCTTGCGGGCAGGGGGATAACAGCTGAGCATACAGACGAGTTTTTGAATCCAAGCTTACGTGGCTCTATGCCCGACCCGTCCACTCTGCAGGACATGGATAAGGCGGCCGTGCTCATCATGAATGCTGTACAGGCCAAGCAGAAAATTACCGTATTTGCGGATTATGACGTCGACGGCGGCAGCTCCGCGGCTCAACTAATTAAATGGGGAAGGGCGTTCGACGTTGAAATTGGCCTTTATGTCCCTGACCGTGTCAAGGAAGGGTACGGTCCCTCTATTGAAGCCTTTAAGCAGCTAAAGTCGGAAGGTAATGAGCTCGTCATAACGGTAGATTGCGGCGCTGCGGCTCAGAGCGCGCTTGAGGCCGCTAAAGATCTGGATTTGCCAATTGTGGTAATAGATCATCACTTAATGCATGGAGATTTACCGCCTTGTGCGGCGTTAGTGAATCCGAATCGCGACGATGATACATCGGGTTTGGGACATCTCGCGGCGGCGGGCGTTACCTTTATGGTCTTGGTTGCTCTAAACCGCGAGGCTCGCAAACGCGGTGTGGCCCAGGTACCCAATCTCCTGGATTTACTAGGCTTGACCGCGCTTGGCACATTATGTGACGTGGTTTCATTGACAGGCCTTAATCGAGCTCTCGTTTCGCAGGGGTTAAAGGTATTGTCTCAGGGCGGTAATGTTGGTGTGGGCGCATTAGCGGATGTTGCGGGAACAAATGCGCCTTACACGACCTATCATTGCGGCTTCATATTGGGCCCTCGTATAAATGCTGGAGGGCGTATCGGAAAGGCAGAAATGGGCGCCGAGTTGCTCTCAACGGAAAATGCTCAACTGGCCTATGCTCATGCCGCGGAATTAGATCGCGTCAACGCGGCCCGAAAGGTTTTGCAAGATCAGATGGTCAATGAGGCTTTGGAAGAGGCTTTTAAACTCCCCGAAGAGGACTCAATTGTTATCGTGAACATGGAGGGCTGGCATCCAGGCGTGATTGGTATCGTCGCTGGGCGGTTAAAGGACCGATTTGATAAGCCAGCTATTGTCATCGGGGTAAATGAGCAGGGGATTGGTAAAGGCTCTGGGCGGTCGATGTCCGGCGTGAACCTGGGCGCAGCTATTACAAAAGCAAAAGAAGCAGGGCTTCTTATTAGCGGCGGCGGTCATGCTATGGCAGGAGGTCTGACCATAAATGCAGATAAGATTGACGATCTTTCAAAATTTTTAAATGAGCACCTAAGGGAAGAAGTTGCGGAGGCCCGCAACAATCTCTCTTTGAAAATTGACGCGTTGATCGCACCCGGCGCTGCGAATCAAGCCCTGATAGACCGCATTGCCGATGTCGGTCCGTATGGCGCCGGTAATCCGCAGCCCTTATTCGCTTTTTCGGACCTTCGCATAGCTTATGCTGAGCGCGTAAGAGGGGGGCATGTCCGCTGTGCTTTTGAAGATGGTATCGGAGGGCGAATCAGCGGGATTTGCTTTCGGGCAGATGAAACGGGACTTGATGAAATTTTACTTGATCCAAATGCGCCAAGAGTTCACGTGGCAGGACGATTGAAGGCTGATAACTGGCAAGGGCGCTCTAGAATTGACTTGCAGCTCGTCGATTTGGCAGTTGCGCAAAAATAAAACTCAAAAAGCATCAAAATTTCTGAAAAACCCTCTTGCAACGCGTAGCCTCGCTATATATATCGCGGCTCACAGTTGATGCGGTCCCTTCGTCTATCGGTTAGGACGCCAGGTTTTCAACCTGGAAAGAGGGGTTCGATTCCCCTAGGGACTGCCATCTGTTTTCTCTGAAAGTTTTATCTTGGATAAGCCTGCCAATTTGGCTAAGTGAGGCGCATGAAACGCTTTATCCTATCCGCCTTATTCTTATCTCTAGCTACTCCTGCGTTAGCACAGACATCGAAAGACGATGTGGTGGATTTTGGTGAGCCGGTGCCGCTCACAATTGTTTCGAAGGATTCGCAGCATGTTTTTCAGATTGAACGTGCCATCACGCTAGATCAGCAGGCTCGCGGCATGATGTTTCGCGAGAGCATGGACCCCGATAGCGGGATGTTGTTTGAATTTGACGAGCCGAAGATTGCAACCATTTGGATGAAGAACACGCCGTTGCCTTTAGATATCCTGTTTGTGCGTTCAAATGGGAAAATTCTCAAAATTGAGCATATGGCCCAGCCTTATAAACTTCGGAGTGCATCGTCGGAGGCAATTGTTGCTGCAGTACTGGAATTACAAGGCGGGCGGAGCAAAGAATTAGGCATTATGCCAGGTGATACCATTCAACATGAATTTTTTGGCACTCAAGCTAAATAACGGGCTTGCCTTTTAAATCTGGATGGTTATTAAGCCCAAGCCTTAGTCGGGGCGTAGCGCAGCCTGGTAGCGCACCTGTTTTGGGAACAGGGGGTCGCAAGTTCGAATCTTGCCGCCCCGACCATTTGGCAATATCCTTACATCCCTGTTTTTAGTAAGGCTTTGATAACTCTAAAAACATAATGTGGTCATGACCAAGGGAACTGGGGGAATCAATGACTGCAACAACCTTAGCAAATCGAGCACAGGTTCAGCCTGTTGCGCCGGCGTATAAAAGTGTTGAAATCGGGCGAATTTTGACAGTCGGGTCATCCGTGGCAGTGATGTCGATTAATAAATCGATTATTCGAAACGGCCAGCTCCATATGGCGCAAATCGGTACAATCCTTAAAGTTCTCACAAGTAAGTCCATTGTTGTTGCCATGGTATCCTCGCTCAGAATAGGTGCCACAGATGACGAGGGGATGGGAGATGGATGTCTGGCGAATCTCAACATTCTCGGTGAAATCACGACGAACCCGACAACCAAGGAAACTAAATTCTTCCGAGGGGTGCGTTCCTTTCCGGTTCTCAATGAAGCGATTTACAACATGTCCCCTGAGGATCTTCGTCTAATCTTTAACAAAGAGAATGCGCCTTGTATTGAAGTTGGACGTTTGCAGCAGGACAATACCATTGTCGCCAAAGTGCGGACGAATGATCTGCTGTCTAAACATTTTGCGATTCTAGGTTCCACGGGCTCTGGTAAGTCTTGTACGGTGGCTTTAGTGCTGCAAGCTATCCTGAAGGAGAACGGGAATGCTCACGTTGTACTGTTTGATCCGCATAATGAATATTCCAAGAGTTTTGGCGATATGGCTGAGGTTATCAGCAATGATTCTCTCGATATCCCTCTGTGGATGTTCGACTTTGTTGAAACGACGGAGCTTTTGACCAGTGATATTGAAGATAATGCTAGAGAAGAAACCGAAGTCCTGCATGATGTTCTGCTCAAGGCAAAGCGGCTTTATGATCGCTCGCTAAAAAAAGGGGATACCTCCTCGCAAACTAAGATGGATGACGTTGAAGCGGAGCTGCAACGCGCGACGCATATTACGCTCGATTCTCCCGTACCCTATCGAATTCGCGATGTTTTAAAATTGCTCGATCATTCTATGGGTAAGCTTGAAAATAGCTCTAACCTTGGGCCCTATAAACGGCTCAAGCGCCGCATACAGATGTTAATGGCGGATCCTCGATATCAGTTTATTTTCCGAAATCAGGCATCGCCTTTGCCAATCGATCATTTGGTGGGGCGTATTTTCAGAATTCCCGTCGCAGGTAAACCCATCTCTATTCTCGACTTTTCGGGCATTCCATCCGAGGCGCTAAATGTCGTGGTTTCTGTGGTTGCGCGATTAGCGTTCGAGCTTGCTACGTGGTCTGAGCGCCGCATACCGGTCCTTCTAGTTTGCGAAGAAGCTCATAGATATATTCCTGCCGATAAGAGCTTAGGGTTCCATTCTACGCGCCGAATTATTGGACGTATTGCTAAAGAGGGCCGAAAATATGGTGTGTCTCTCGGGATTATTTCTCAGCGTCCTTCAGAACTTGAAGCGTCAACGCTCTCCCAATGCTCGACAATCTTTTCGATGCGTCTCTCTAATGAACTTGACCAGAACTTTGTTCGGGCGGCTGTTCCTGATGGTGCCGCTGAGCTGCTATCATTTCTACCTTCGCTAGGCACGGCCGAAACGATGGTTTTTGGTGAGTCGGTGAACCTTCCGATGAGGGTCATCCTGAACACGCTTGAGGAACAGTATCGTCCACATAGTTCCTCGGCTGAATTTACTGACCTATGGAATCGTCCAGACGTATCGCCTGAATTTATGGAAACTGTGTTTGATAGGTGGCGCGCGCGGAGTTTGGGCAAAAATACGAAATCTAGCACTGCAGCAGGGGTGTCTTCGCCTCAACAGGCTGTGAATTCCGTACGTCACAGCTTGCGCCAACAGGCAGCGGCAGCGCCTGCAGCCCCCGCTGCGCCCGAGACCACTCGGCCGCATGGGGGAATGCCTTTGAGACAAGCTGCGAGTGCCTCCGCGGCTCAAATGCGTCAACGGTTACAAAGCGCTGCGTCAAAGCCGTCAGGCATTTCAGACGTGAAATCCATGCTAAATACGGCCTTTAATCGCGATATATAATTTACAGACGCGCCCAGTCGGGTTAAGGCGAGTTCATACACGCTTTGGAGTCAGCCATGTTGGCAAAAATCTATCAACCTGCACCTTCCGCCATGACCTCTGGTCGAGCGAAGCGACATTGGGTTCTTGAATTTGTCGGAAAAACTACCGGTAAGATTGATCCGCTAACGGGAACAAAACGTTCGACAGATATGCGCGAACAGCTGGATCTTAAATTTGAGACGCTGGAACAAGCTGTAGCTTACGCCAAGGCAAATGATATCCCGCATCAAGTTATTCAGAATCAGAAGGTAAAGCGCATCCCGAGGTCTTATGCGGACAACTTTGCCTTTGACAGAAAGCTGCCTTGGACGCATTAAGCGCTTGATTTGGGGGTCCGTAGCTCAACTGGATAGAGCAGCCGCCTTCTAAGCGGCAGGTTG
>JAHDCL010000013.1 GCA_020629875.1 Hellea sp. | reverse complement strand
TCGCTTCGCCCAATGCAACGGGCAATATCCCCGTAGCGAGAGGGTCCAGCGTTCCGGCATGACCAGCCTTTTGCGCGGTAAAAAGCCAGCGGATCTTCCCCACAGCCGAGGTGGAACCAAGCTCATAAGGCTTGTCCAAAACCACCCATCCATGAATGGGATTACCTTTGCGTTTACGCGGCATTATTTAAGTTTGCAACCTTATGCTGTTTGGTGAATAAACCTAATTTAGCTGGAGTAACACAAATGAACAAACATATAGCATTGGCTAGCTCGATTAGTTTAACACTAGTAGCATGCGCTTCACCAAACAATAACCACATCTCTGATCTAAATAACACCAATCCATTTGCGATGGACAAGAAACAAATACTAAACATCGAAGGTCCATTGCGGACACATAAAGGCTCACCTACTGCAGACAGTATATTCCTTTCATCACAGGAAAAATTCAATTTCTATTCATTCTCTTCAGGGTTTTACCCAAAAACAGGAAGTGATGACAAACATACATATTATTCATTTATTATGGGTGATGGAAAAAACCCAATCGGAGAATTAGGTTCGGCAAAAAAAGCACCTTTTGTAGACCGAATAAAAAGCATTGCTGTTCCAAGGAATGACCCAGAGAAATTTTGCGTCGTTACATTCTATAGGTTACGAAACTGCACCAAATCTATTGAGTTTCAGGTAAATAGCCAGGGATAAACCCCTCAAACTTGTAATTTCATAGACGAGATTGGCTTCACGTTTACCTACCATATATCCTCAACAAAAAACCCGCGACTTTGTCAGACGCGGGGTAAGAATAAAATATTTCAGTCTGAGTCTAATTATCTTTGTCGTATGGAAACTTTTTAGATGATGCCTTGAGCAAAGCTTTTGAAACACTTTCCGGCGAACTGCCTACTCCACCTTTATATTCATGGTCATAGGACCAGAGTAAGCCCCCGCTTTTAGAGTCATGAATAGTCATATTGACATTCACCGAATTTGTAGCACCGCCAAACCCAAGCAAGAAAGTAGATGCCACTGCAGCACCAGTGCTCATTGGTTTATCTCTTTTAATATTTCCGGAAATCACAGCATCCACACCAAGAGCTTGACCTATTTCAGCTTTGGTAAAGTTCTCAATGTTTCCATCAGCCATATTAGCGCGACGTAGTAGAATATTAGTTTCGTCTACATCCTGAAACTTAACTGTATATTCGCCCTTTGAATATCTTTTTAAGAACTGAGAATAAAGTTGCTTTTGAAAAACCACGCCTTCTTCTTGCTCAGCAGATTTAAGTGCCGCCAAACTTTCACCATCCGAGATTCCCTTCTGGGCTATCGTCACATCGAAGGGGACAACCGCGACTTGTTTATGCACAGTTTGGTAATCATCGAAGCTTTCAGTTGTATAAATATCGGCAGTTGCACAAGCAGTAAGCAGCATTACACCTGCTAGCGGAACCATCTTTTTTGCTAAATTTAAGTTGTTTTTCATAAGGTTGTCCCAATAATTTTAATATGGAATTTCCTGTTAATTTATCTTTCAAAAGTTGCAAGTCTAAACTTTAAAACTACCTACTCTAAATCCTGCTTGACCTTCGGCTGATCTAGCAATCTCGCCATATCTTCAGCCGTGTCAAAACTTCGATCCGCAATGAATTTAAGGCGCGGTGTGGATTTCATTTCCATTTCTTTTCCTAATCGTCCGCGCAGGAAAGAGCTACAGCGCTGCAGCGCCGCAATGACTTTATCCATATCGCCGCCGCCCAAAGGCGCTGCATAGACAAGTGCATGTTTTAGATCAGGAGAGGCCTTCACCTCAGAAATGGTGACACTCACGCCTTGCAGATCCGCGTCGCGGATATTCTCTTTCGCCAAAATCTCCGCCAAAGCCCTGCGGATTAACTCGCCAGCCTTCAATTGGCGCTGTGATGGGGGTCTATTTTTACTCATTATCTATCTTATTAGCTATTTCGGCGCTCTGTAGCTCTATCACAAGACTACCTTCAAGCTCTTTTATCATGAGCTTACCATTTATCATCTTCACGTTTTCATCGGCAAGCAATGGCACATAACCTGGGGGCAAGCTTAGGCTCAACCCTTTAATAGGCGATAAAGCTTTCACCCGAAGGGTTTTTTGCTGCCCTTTGGATGTGACATCAACTTGCACATCATCCCGCGCGGCCCACCAAGCGCCGAATTCGGGCATGGATCCTATCCAGGCAAAGGGCTTTAAGTGGGCGACGAGGCCTTTCTCAAATTCAAACTTGTGCCCCAAAATATCCGGATGATTGAGCACCACATAAATCCCGCCATATTTTTTCAATATATTCGCAATCACAATTGCTTCATCTAGGCGATCTCCCATTTTAGGTAGTTTCTCATCTTCAATCGTCACCGGAAATTCAAATATCTGAGATTCGGCCTCGAACCCTCGCCCAAAGTTAAGTTGAAAAGGAAGGTGAGTGAGCGATTTATTGGCTGTCGCTGCAGAGCTGTACCGATAACCGCTAGCTTGGAGCGCCTGTGAGAGATCTGGCGGATTTCGGAGGTAACCTGGCCGAAATGCTGTCACGCCCTCTTTTTGACCAAAGCTCTCCAGCAAATATTTACTCACTCGCAATTCGCCAAGAATAGTTGCGTTTCGGGTTCTCCGCGAAGAATAGACATAGGGAGCGTAATCAGGGTATCGTTCTTCTCCGGAGCCCATATCGAATTCATGAAATTGCAAAGAATGCGACACACTATGGCTTTGTAAATCTGCACCTAAAGCGGCGAGTTGCCGGAGATAATCCGCCCCTTCATCATTCACGAAAATACCATCGTTATAATCTTTGATATATTTGGTCTGCACAAAATAAGTGGCACGAATGCCCTGTTCCGCCTCAAACTTTGCATAGCTGATCGCGTTTTTGAGTGACTTTGTATAATCCACATCATGGGTAATCATTACAGAGAGCGCCTTGCCATCAGGAACTGTCCCCAGAATGACGGCATCATCTTCACCTTCCTGATAAATTTTTACGACAAGGCGCAGCAACGCATCCAAAGTTGGTTGATAATTATTGACGTAATTTTCGGCTATGTCTTCTTCGCGAAAGTTATAACCCTTGAGTAGGATCTGACCGATATCAACGCCAAAGGCATAAGCACGTCCATCTCCATACCGCTTGACGGTAATCGCCGCTGATCCGTCTTCGTAAACTGCAATGGGCGGATTTTGTGGGTTTATGTATGAATTAAGTCCCGGATTGCGGCTCGGATCGGCCTCGCTACCGACTTTGATGCTGTGCTGATATAATTCCGTAAAGTCTGCGACGAGTGGATAGTCTGTATTAAAATTGACACGGTGATGGTTCTTTGTCTCTATCACCTCTTCAAACCCAAAAATCGTATTTAGACCGCCGCCTAATACATTTACCCCTATTAAAGTACCACCCTCTTTCGGATGCTCTGCTAAGGCGGCTAAAGCGTCCGGGGCCAATAATTTGCCGGAAATAATGGGATAAACAAGTACGACGTCATGCTGCAGCGCCTCTTCATAATCCGTCGTGATTAAAAAGGGCAGGCCTATGGACTTAAGCCCATGCGCTAAACCTAGCCAATTTGAACTATCATCCGTGAGTAATATCGCCAAGCGGCTGATAGAGCCCTCGCCATATTTATCATATTGCGTCGGCGTAATGACTGGAAGGGACGACGCCTCTTCTGGCCCCTCTAGCCCAGGGAAAATATGTACGTTTACGGGCTGACACGCCCCGAGAACAAGTAGAAACCCAACCAGAAACGCAGAGAGAAAGGGGCGTAGAAGCGTCATAATATCTTGCTACGCCCTTTCCTGATATGAGTTGGAGAGAACTAGTCCAGTTTGCGGTCCAGCATTTCGACAGTGAAACATTCGATTTGGTCGCCCTTTTTCAAATCGTGATAGTCTTTAAAGCCCATACCGCATTCCATACCTGCTTGGACTTTAGGAACCTCGTCCTTAAAGCGCTTAAGTGTGGATAGCTCACCTTCGTGAATAACAACGTCATCCCGCAAGAGGCGCACACCGGAACCACGCTCAACGCGGCCTTCCGTGACTTTTGCGCCCGCGACTTTACCAAGTTTGGAGATGTCAAAGACCTCAAGAACTTCGGCGTAACCGATAAATGTTTCTTTGCGTTCCGGTGCAAGCATGCCTTCCAGAGCGCCTTTAATCTCATCAATCAATCCGTAAATGATGGAGTAATAACGAATTTCTACGCCTTCCTTCTCGGCCAAATCTTTGGCTTGGCGGTTAGCCCGCACGTTAAAGGCAATAATCGGCGCGCCAGAAGAGGCCGCAAGCTGCACATCAGATTCGGAAATACCGCCAGCGGCAGAATAAACAACGCGGGCTTTGACTTCGTCATTACCCAGATCCTCAAGCGACGTTTTAATCGCTTGCGCGGAACCTTCCACATCAGCTTTGACCAGAAGCGGCATTTCAGAAGCGGTTTTATTCGCCAGCTTCGCCATCATTTGTTCCATAGAGGCCATGCCAGACGCTTTGGTGACATCTTCTTTGCGCTTACGAATACGATATTCTGTGAGCTCACGCGCGCGCTGTTCATCACCAACAACCGCAAAAGGCTCACCCGGCGCCGGAGCGCCATCCATGCCCATGACGGCAACAGGAGTCGAAGGACCAGCCTTTTTAAGCTGAGCATTTCGCTCATCCATCATAGCTTTGACCTTGCCCCAATATTCGCCGGCCACAACAATTTGGCCGCGTTCCAAAGTTCCGCGCTTCACCAATAATGTCGCAACAGGGCCGCGGCCCTTTTCAATTTTGGATTCGATAACCAAGCCATCCGCATTACGTGTTGGGTTGGCTTTGAGTTCCATAAGTTCAGCTTGGTTGACAATCGCTTCAGCCAAGTCGTCTAATCCAGTTTTTTCTTTCGCAGAAACGTGAATAGCTTGCACTTCACCGGACATAGATTCAGTGATGATGTTATGCTGCAAGAGATCCGTTTCAACCTTTTGCGGGTTTGCATCATAGCTATCCATCTTATTAATCGCGACGATAATCGGCGTGTCTGCCGCTTGCGCATATTTAATAGATTCAACCGTTTGCGGCATAACACCGTCATCAGCGGCCACAACAAGGACAACAATATCCACCGCTTGCGCGCCGCGTGTTCTCATCTCAGAGAAGGCCGCGTGACCTGGCGTATCAAGAACCGTAATCTGTTCACCTGATTTAAGCTTCAATTGATAAGCACCAATATGCTGGGTAATACCACCCGCTTCGCCAGAAGCCACATCAGTTGTGCGCAAAGCATCAAGCAATGATGTCTTACCATGGTCAACATGTCCCATCACAGCGATTACAGGGGAGCGAGGCTTTCGATCTTTTTCATCAGATGGTGTATCGTCTATGATGAAGTTCTCTTCAACGTCCGCTTCGGAAACACGTTTTACAGTGTGGCCAAAATCTTCAACAATGAGCTGAGCCGTATCAGCATCAAGCACATCATTCATTGTCGCCATAGTGCCTTGCTGCATGAGATATTTCACAACATCACGGGCGCGTTCGGCCATACGGTTTGATAATTCAGAAACTGTAATCGCTTCAGGGATAACGACTTCGCGCTGAACCTTTTCACGGTCACCGCCGCCGCCGCGCTGGCGCTGCTTTTCACGCTCGCGCGCACGTTTCATGGACGCCAAAGAACGTTGACGCTCATCGTCACCTGCGAGGGCTGAAACAATCGTCAACTTACCACGACGGCGTTTAGTTTCGCCCTTGGATCGGGTCGGCGGCGGCGTATTGCGTTTTTTCTTGACGCGGCCACCAGCTTTCTCGATTTCCGAGCGTGTGTCCTCTTCTTTCTTAAGTGCTGCGGCAGCCCCAACAGGCTTACGCGCGGCCAACTTCTCAGCTTCTTCTTTGCGGCGCTTTTCTTCCTCCGCCTCAAGACGGCGAAGCTCGGCCTCTTCTTCGGCTTTTTTCTTAGCTTCTAACGCAGCTTTTTCTTCAGCCATACGGCGTTCACGCTCAGCTTGCTCTGCAGCTTTCTTTGCTTCACGCGCATTTTGTTGAGCTTGCGCAGAACTGAGAGCCGCTTGGCGCTTTTCATATTCAGCCTTGGACAGACCTAATTTTTTGGCAGCCTCTGCAATCTCGTCAACCTTTGGCTTCGCAGCGGGAACAGCAATCTTAGGCGCAACTTTTGGCTTCGCTGAGGCTCCGCCGGCACCCGGACGGATGATGACCTTTTTCTTCTTTTCTACGACCACCGCTTTAGAACGGCCACCCGAGAGCGATTGGCGCACAGAACCTTTACCTGAGGAGCTCAGAGAGAGTGGCTTACGAACGCCAGGTTTTTTATCAGTCTTATCAGTCATTTTCATCTTTCAGATGGCGGGGTCATAAATCCCGCCGATCACGCTAATTATTCATTTTGCGCTTGGCCGCGTAACCTAACGACCTTGCGCCTATATTCAACAGGGAAAAATGCTTTATTTTTCCCGTATTTCATGTGCCCTATCCGGCCAATCCATCGGAATTAACTCCCGAAATCCTGCCAAACGCATGACATCCACCTTCATCGCCTTGGCGAGCTTACAAGGCTTAATCGCCGCATGGACGATAGCTTCCCGTCCCAAAGCCTGCCCTATTTGATCCGCCGTAAAACAGCCCAATACAACAGGGTCAGGCAATTCTTGCTCGCGGTTCATCGCCTTAGCTAAGGTACGAATTTTACTCCGACCATCTTTGGATCCGTCCGAGGCCTCAATCCGAATGGCGATCGCAGCTTCGCGCGCCATGGACTGCACCTGATCAAATCCCAATGCGACCACGCTCGCCTTGCGGGCCATAGTCAGCAGGCCCAGAACGCGGCGACCTAAAAGACGTTGCGTTAAGTCAATCAAATCACCTTCGACCTTGGCTTTAGCCTTAAAACCTCTAGCAAAGCTTTTTTGCGCAATAACCTTTTCAAAGGACTTGCGGTCGCTGGAAACCCAGACACCGCGCCCTGGTAATTTGCCTTGAATATCAGGTGTTACAACACCCTCAGGATCCAGCACAAACCGCACCATGTACACGGGATCACGTGTTTCCCCGCTGGCGAGGCAACGCCGCTCCAGCGGTTTGTGGCCGCGCCGATCGGGGCCGAATTCGGCCTCCTCTGCGGATATGGTGTCAGCTTGCGTCAATTAAAAGGCCTATCCGAAGACATCCTCAGCTGTTGGTTCAGCATCCGCATCAACCTCAGCCTCAGCTTCTTCTTCCTCCTCTTCAACAGCGAGAGCACTCTCATCAATCCAGCCTGCTTTTACACGGGCCTGCATAATAAGCATGGTCGCCGCATCTTCGCTTAGCTTGAAGGATTCCAACATACCTTCTTCATGCACTTTTTCGCCATTTTTGATTTCCGTGTAACCGCGAAGGTCATCCGGGACGAGACCCGCAACGTCTTCGACAGAAAGCACTTCATTTTTACCGAACTCAACGGCCATTGGCAGCGTGACACCTTCAATTTCAAGAACATCATCTTGAACGCCGGCCGCCTTACGCGTGTCGTCTTGTTCTTTCGCGAGCTTCTCAAGGTATTCGCGCGCCCGTGTTTGAAGTTCTTCTGCTGTCTCTTCATCAAAGCCTTCGATAGATGTCAAATCATCCAGAGCGACATATCCAACTTCTTCCATTGTTTCGAAACCCTCGGAAACAAGAAGCTGCGCAATCATTTCATCAACATCGAGGCCAGTCATAAAGAGTTCTGAACGCTCTTTGAACTCGACCTGACGACGCTCAGATTCTTGCTCTTCAGTTAGGATATCAATAGCCCAGCCTGAAAGCTGTGATGCCAAGCGAACATTTTGACCGCGGCGGCCAATCGCGAGTGAAAGCTGCTCATCTGGGACAACGACTTCAATACGGTCATTCGCCTCGTCGATTACAACTTTTGCCACTTCAGCAGGCTGCAAAGCATTAACGATGAAAGTCGCGGCATCTTCGGTGAACGGAATAATATCGATACGCTCGCCTTGAAGCTCATTCACAACAGCCTGAACACGCGATCCGCGCATACCCACACAGGCGCCGACTGGATCTATAGAACCATCATTAGAATATACGGCAATCTTGGCCCGTGAACCTGGATCACGCGCAACAGCAACGATTTGAATAATCCCTTCGTAAACTTCTGGCACTTCTTGCGCGAAGAGTTGCGCCATAAATTGCGGATGGGCGCGAGAAAGGAAGATTTGCGATCCGCGAGGCTCCTCACGTACATCCATGATATAAGCACGAATACGGTCACCACCTTTAACGTTCTCACGTGGCAAGGCTTGATCGCGGCGAATAACACCTTCGGCGCGGCCCAAATCGACAATGATATGACCATATTCAACGCGCTTAACGATACCATTGATGATTTCGCCAACGCGGTCTTTATATTCTGCATATTGACGCGCGCGCTCGGCGTCGCGAATTTTACCCATGATAATCTGTTTTGACATTTGCGCCTGAACACGACCAAATTCGAGCGGCGGAAGCGGCGTCGAAATTTCATATCCGATTTCCGCTTCAGGATGATCTAGCTTTGCGGTGGCCAAATTTGTTTGGGTCGCATCGTTTTCAATCTCTTCATCTTCCATGACTGTGACAACACGGCGAAGGCTTTGCTCACCGGTAACAGGATCAAGCTTGGCGCGAATATCAAGCTCAGCGCCATAACGCATACGCGCAGCTTTTTGGATGGCTTCTTCAATGGCTTCTAGGACGATTTCTTTATCAATCGATTTCTCATCAGCAACCGCCTTGGCGATTTGCAAAAGCTCTAATTTATTAGCACTAATTCCGGCAGTGGACATAAGGGTCTCCTATTCGTTTTCCGGTTTATCTGTCGTTTTTGCAGTCTTATCTAAATCTTTATAAGCAGCGTCTTTAGCCTCTTGGCCCGCCTTGATAAGCTCGTCTGTTATCAAGAGCTTAGCCTCTGAAATCCAATCGAAAGGGATTTGCGCGGTCTCTTTTTCGCCGTCCAAATCAATATCAATATTATCACCGTCAATACCGGCAAGCACACCGCGAAAGCGCTTCCGCCCCTCGACCATACGGTCCAAATCCACACGCGCAGAATAGCCCGCATAATGTTTGAAATCTTCAAGTGACGTCAAAGGTCGCTCTAGCCCAGGCGAGGATACTTCAAGAATGAAGGGATCATGTATCGGGTCTTCGACATCCAGCGTCGCCGTCAATTCACGCGATAAGTCTTCACACTCTTTAATGCCAAGCAAACCATCAGAGATGCGCTCGGCCATAATTTGAACCGTCTTACGGCGGCCCGATTGCACGCGCACACGCACAATATTCAGCCCCATATCTTTAGCGATAGGTTCCGCTATGGCGAGGATGCGCTCATCTGTATGCGTCTTTGTTTTCATACAATTCCAACAGTCAAATTTCGGTTCTGGCCCTGCTTAAAGCATAAAAAAAACGGCCTCTTCTGAGGCCGCCTACTAAGCTTTGAGCGCTTAGGGCGTTTTCTTATTGAGAGAGATATAGGCGCCGAGCAATGTTTTGGCAAGAACTATTGTCCGTTAATTCAAAGCTATTCGACCGGCTTGCTGAAATCAAGGAGATCGCTATCGCCACTTTGAGCACGCTCTTCATTCACTTTTTCTTCTAAATGCGTATCACGAGATACATCCAGTATTTCTTCTGAGGGAGTATCCTTTTCAGCTTTCTCTGCAACGCTATCCGCTACCTTTGGCTCCGTTAGCCCTGCAGTTTTTGACCCATCATCGAAACGCAAACGATATATAGGCTCTGGTAAGGTGAAACCCTTATCCTCCAGAACCGCCGTGACCGTACTAATGGCTTGACTACGGGCCTTACCGAAATTCGTTTGGCGCTGATCGACCCAACCGTAAAACTGCAGAACAATATTTGAATCGCCGACAACTTTGATCACCGCATAGGGCTCTGGCTCATCGAGGAGGAAGTCATGAGTTTCTAACGCCGCCACCCCCACTGAAATTGCCGCAATTGGATCATCATTGGCCCCCACACCCAATTCAAACTCGAAACGACGTTCAGGGTTCGTTGTGTAATTTAGAATGATGCCCTTAAAAACGGTCGCATTTGGGATTCGCAAATGATTACCGTCTAAGGTCATTAAAATAGTTGCGCGGGATGTCAGCCGAACAACAATCCCTTCTTTATCATTGATAACCACATGGTCTTTCGCTCGAAACGGTTGGCGAAGGCTGAGCATGATCGAAGAGATGTAATTTTCAAGCGAGTCCCGCACCGCAAAACCAATGGCAATCCCCATAACGCCAGCACCACCTAAAAGAGTAGTGACTAGACCTGATGCTCCCAATAAATTTAATGCAACAACAGCTCCAATCGTCCAGAAGGCCAGTCGGACAATTTGCGAAAGAATTTCCCCCAAAAAGGGATTTGTTGCAACCTTGTTCCAAAGGCGTTGCCGCCGAGCGAGCCATCCGCCGATTAGAACAAAGGCCAAAAAAATCACAAAGGCTAAGAGCATAAGCGGAAATGCCCTAACCAACTTACGACCATTATCTTCTACAGCTTGTATAAATGGCGCAACATTGTCTTTAACTGCCAAAGTGCGATTTATTTCATCTTCTACAGTCACAACACCGGCTGTACGAATAGCGATATCCATGGCATCCACAGCAGCTGCCTCGTTCGCCACATCACCGGAGAGAGTCACAACCCCGGCATCTACTGAAACTGTCACCGCTTGGACCGAGTCGATTTTATCAAATATATTTGATATCCGGTCTTGGATTTTCTTGTCGCTAATTTTTGTTGAGGCAACTTCTATGAGAGGCTGCGGGTCCTTGACTGGCGTTTCAGTTGGAACTTGTGCGAGCGCTATTTGATTTAGGCAAAGCACGGTTAGTATAGCAAAGACTCTACATAAATTTCGACGCATCATACTAGCTCCTGAGCAGAGGCTGTATCAGGACGGAGTGTCTCGCTTTGTAAATTCAAAGAAATGCCCGCTGCGGCCCTCTCGAATAGCTTTTTCCAAATAGCGTGTCGAGGGCCAGTCATCGGGGCGCACCCGCCACTGATCTTGTGAGCTCGCCGGCCACTCGAAGCCGCCATGGCGTTTCAGGCGCGTCAAGGTCCAATCAACATAGTGTATAATGTCACTGCCAAACCGGAATGTTCCGCCGGGCTTAATAACGCGGTAAAGCTGCGCGAGAAACTCTTCGTTTATAATCCGGCGTTTATTATGACGAGCTTTGTGCCAAGGATCAGGGAAAAGCACAAAAACACGATCCAGACTATTATCTGGCAAGAGTTTAAGCACATCCCGCGCATCACCTCTATGCAGACGAATATTATTTAGGTCTTTATCGACAACCCCCCGCACGGCTTTCGCGACGCCGTTTAAAAATGGCTCGACGCCAAGGAGCGTTACATCAGGGTTTTTCTCAGCCTGCCAAAGAAGATGCTCCGCGCCGCCAAAGCCAATTTCTAGCCAGACCTTACCATCAATATCCGCAAGCGGATTTTCACCCGCCTTAACAGCCTCGCCAAAATCAATCCGAGGGAATTCCGTTTCCATCAACGCGGCTTGGGCCGGACTTAGGGGTTTCCCCTTTGCCCGCCCGAAGGTTCGGAAAGAATTTGTCTCACGATTAAACATGCGCAGCCTTTAAAAAGCTGCGTCTGGATTTTCTAGTCTTAATTTCAACTATGAAAGAATAGAAGCTGTTTAGCCTTCTTCGTCAGCCGCGGAATCTTTAGCAAGTGAGCGCGCGAGCTCAAGAATCTGCCGGCGAACAGCTTTGTTTTTGATTTGCGAAACAGCTTTGGCGAGATTTACGCCATCCGTGCTGTTGATGAAATCATAAACAATAGGCAGCTGATCATCTTCGGCAAACTCTGTTGCTGCGCCAACCTGTCCAAGGCCATCAAAAAAGAAACCAACGGGAACGTCCATCACTTGAGACATTTTCCAAAGACGGCTTGCGCCAACGCGATTGGCGCCGCGTTCATATTTCTGGACTTGCTGGAAAGTTACGCCCAGTTGATCACCAAGTTTCTCTTGGCTCATTTTCATCACTTGGCGACGAAGGCGTACGCGTGTACCGACATGGACGTCTATTGGATTCGGGGACCGAGGTGCATGTTTATTCATATAACATTCTCTTTAAAGCTCGGTGCTAATGGTGCCCCCACCAAAATCAAATCGAACTGCTAATTAAAATTAGGCATTTTTTTATTGCCACACAATGTGAGACACATAAATGCTACTAATAAATTTATCAAGAGAAGAAAATAGTTAATCCATACTGAAAAAGCAGTTAAACTCAGCGATACAGGTAGTTTCGCGTCAATTATTCCAGTTTCTTTTGGCCCGATTTTTCGCAAATATTGGCCATAAGGACTTATAACACCTGTGATACCGTTGGATGCAGCGCGAATTACGGGCAAACCCTCTTCAATTGCACGATAAGTCGCCATATTTGAATGCTGCAAAGGACCGAAGCTATTTCCGTACCATGCATCATTTGATTGATTTAATATCCATTTCGGATGTGTCTCACCTTTATTATATGGCGTAAATCCGGAAAAAATAATCTCATAACATATTTGTGAACTTAATTTTGGAAGGCCAGGAAATTCCGCATTAAATTTATTTTTTGCAGCAGATATAGATAAAAGTGATGTGGAAATAACGGGCACATTTTTCATCTCCATCCACTTACCTCCCGGGATAAATTCTCCAAAGGGCACCAAACGTTTCTTATCATTAAAAGCCGCAACAGCAGGGATGCCGTCACTGTCAAAAGCAATGGCCGCAGACGTATTGTAGTAATCATCAATGATATCGATGCCATTGGGATGAGGCCGCATTTCATTACGCAATGAATTTAAAAGCCAGACGGGCGGCGTCTCTGTCTGAGCCGTCAGCTCTCGGCCCATCGCATAAAGCAGAGCTTCATTTTCAATCGCCAATCCATTCACCGCGCCCTCTGGCCAAATAAGATGCGTGACATTTTCGATGCCAGGCGCAACAGATTGCGTCAGAAATTGGTTTACAATTTCGATTGATTTTTCGGGGTCGAATTTATCCTTTTGCGTGAAACGCACTTGGACCAGGCGCAAGTTGACATCTTTGACATAGCCGATCTCCGCGCCCTTAAGCCGAACTGTCCCGAAGATAAAAACGCTACCTATGGCGAGCAGTAAGGCCAAGAAAGACGCCAATCGCTTTTCGGTGAAGAGTAAGAGATAAAGCAGAGCGCTCATAGCGAAGACAAATAATGTCAATCCATAAACACCCACAATCGAAGCCGCTTGGGACATCGCCTTGCCGCCTTCGAAAATATATCCGGGGAGGTTCCATGGAAAACCGCCAAAAACATGGCCCCGTGCAAATTCAGCCAAGAAGAAAAAGGATATGAACGCCAAAAGCGATAGCAGACCCCTCGGGCGAAGCTTGGCGAACGCAGCCCCAGCAAGCCCCCAAAACAAAGCGAGCAACATCCCCAATGCCAATATCATAGGCGGCATGACAGGAATAAATTCGGGTCCCCGCGCGATAAATGCCGAGCCGATCCAGTAGGTCCCAGCCATAAAATACCCAAAGGCAAACCAGAAGCCTGCACTGAAACCGGCTTTGGTCCGATGCTCAGCCCCGCTCGCCCATTTTAGCCGCGCCAGTAATATCGACAGGCAGAGAAGCGTAAGGGGCCACAAATGAAAGGGAGCTTGTCCGAGTACCGCCAAAGCCCCTAGGCCCAACCCTACAAAACGGCCGCGCCATCCTGTCGTTTTTAAAAGAAGCTCAGCCCCGCCCATTACTCTGCGGCAGGTTTAGAACGGCTTTGCGTGTCATTTATCCGCAAGCGTTTCACACGGCGCGGATCGGCGTCGATAACCTCAAACTCAATACCGTCGGGATGACGTATGATTTCGCCGCGCTCAGGCACACGGCCTGCCAGGGTAAAGACAAGGCCGCCTAATGTATCGACGTCGTCTTCCTCGTCAGCCGTGGCGAAGTCTCGGCCTAAGACCTCTTCAAAATCATCAATCGCTGTGCGCGCATCCGTTTCCCAGACGGAACGACCGCCCTTGCCGGTTACGATTTGGATTTCAGCGTCCACGTCATCGTGCTCATCATCAATCTCACCAACAATTTCTTCGATAAGATCTTCAATGGTGACAATACCGTCCGTACCGCCATATTCATCAACCACAATGGCCATATGCGAGCGCCGCGCCTGCATGCGCTTGAGCAAGTTCTGCGCAAGCATGGAGGGCGGAACAAATAAAACCGGACGGCGAATATATTGAATGACCTTTTTATTGGGATAGGTTTTGCCATTACGCCCTTTGGCATCAAACATCAGATAAGGCATGACATCTTTAATGTGCACCATACCCAAAGGCTCATCGAGGGTGTCTTTGTAAACAGGCAGACGTGAATGCCCCGCCTCTTTAAAAGTCTGGGAGAGCTCTGTCAGCGTTGCCGCGGAGTCCACCGCCACAATATCGGCACGCGGTACCATAACGTCCTCAACGGTGATGAGGTGAAAACGCTCAGCAGCATCCACCATCTCCTCTTTGGAGAGTTCGTGCTGAATACTCTGGGGGTCTTCGCCGGAGGGCTGCTCAGCGCTCCGTCCAAATAATTTACCGAGAAACCCCGGTGAATTGTCATCATTGCTCATAGTAATTTATCAGTCGTGAATTTCATAAGGATTGTCAATATTCAAAGCAGCTAAAGCCGATATTTCCAGCGCTTCCATTTCGCTGGCCGTTTCATCAGTTTCATGGTCATAGCCCTGCAAATGTAAAAAACCATGAATAATGAGATGGGTCACATGATGAACGAACGGTACAGACTTTTCCGCCGCTTCGCGGGAAATTGTTTCCAAGGCCAAGACAATATCCCCCAAGAGCGGCGCGGGGCCATCATCCGGAAATGATAAAACATTGGTGGGTTTATCTTTATCGCGAAAGTCGCGATTTAGAGTTTGAATCTCAGCATCGCTCACTAATGCGAGGCTAAGCTCCCCCAATTTCGGCTCGCTGAGCACCGCAAGAGCTTGCGTAACCGCGCGGCTTGCAATGACCTCAATATCGGGGAGCGCCTCCGTCCAGTCATCAAACTGAACGGCTATATCCATATCAAAAGGAAGGTTGGTCACTGCTAGAGAATACCGCCCTTAGGCTTAGAATCTTTCTCGTAAGCATTGACGATACGTCCCACAAGCGGATGGCGCACCACGTCTGAGGCCTCAAAGACAATCTGATCAATACCTTTAATCCCTTTCAGGATTTTCAGCGCATGCGCGAGACCAGACGTCACGCCATGCGGCAAGTCGGATTGGCTTGGGTCACCCGTGACGGCATATTTGGCACGTTCGCCGAGGCGCGTGAGCACCATCTTCATTTGCGGAATGGTCGCGTTCTGCGCTTCGTCAATCACAACAAAGGCATCCGATAATGTCCGCCCGCGCATAAAGGCCAGCGGGGCAACTTCGATATCCCCAGAGGCGCGTCGGCGGTCCACTTCATCACGGCCCAGCACCATATGCAGGGCATCCCAAATGGGCTGCATGTATGGGTCAACTTTTTCGTTCAGATCACCCGGCAGGAATCCCAAACGCTCCCCCGCTTCAACGGCAGGACGGCAAGCAATAAAACGCGCCACTTCTCCGCGCGCTAAAAGAGACGCACCATAAGCGGTAGCGAGAAATGTCTTACCCGTACCCGCTGGCCCAACGCCGAAACATATGGTTTCGTCGCGCATGGCGTGAATGAATTTCTCCTGACGCGGCGTTTTCGGCACAATGGGGCTGCGGCGCGGGAACGGAATAATTGCGTCCACAGCGGCGGCTTTGACTTTACCTTTGCCCATAGCTTTAATCAGCGCGCGAATATCAGATATCCCGCAAGGCCAGCCACGCTCAAGGCGTTGATAAATCTCTTTGATAAGTTCACCGGCCCGCGCGCGGCTGGGCGTATCACCATTAATATGAACGGCGGCGCCGGGCGCTTCGATATATACGCCAAAGGCATCTTCGATAAGGGCAAGGTTGGCGTGATTAGGGCCGCAAAGCTTGCGCACCAAATCGGCATCCGCAAACTCAAAAATCTCTGTCTGTTTACTCAAGTTCTATTTAGCTTTCTCATTCAATAGAAGGGTTCGTCCTACGCCTTTAGGGTGACAGGAACTGACGCGCCAATCAAGTATTTATGACGGCATATCAATTTCCTTTAGCCGCCATTCATTTCGCATGATTGACTTCATATCCACCGCGCGCCAGTCTGGCTATAGGGAGGGTATATCATGACAGTCTTTATCATCGGCTTAGCGCTATTCTTTATTCCTCATTTTTATTCCGCCCTACGGTCCAGAGAGGATGGAAAAGATATTCGCATGCGTTTGGGATATACCAAATATATGGGGTTATATTCGCTAATCAGCTTGGCAGGTCTGGCGCTCATAATTTTTGGCTATTCCCAAATCCCCGATGGAGACAGCCTCATTTCAGGACCGCATGTTCTGCATCATTATTCTTGGGTCTTTATGATACCGGCCCTGATTTTGGTCGTCGCCGCCAATTTTCCGGCAGGCCACATTAAACGCACAGTGCAGCACCCCATGATGATTGGGGTCTTAATCTGGGCGCTTTTTCACTTGGCGACTGGCGGAGATATGAAGCGGGTTGTGCTCTTTGGGGCTTTCGCTGTCTACGCGGTCGTTTCATTAGCCTGCGCCTTTAAGCGCGGAACAAATCTAAAAGACACGCCCGCAAAGCCTTTGGGGGATGTTTTGTCGATAACCGTAGGGTTAGGTCTATCGGCCGTGCTTATTCATGGCGGGCACGTACTTTTATTTGGGACTCCGGCGGTTTAAGAAGGAATAAATTGAACGATGATTGCCAAAACTACCAGAACAAGAAGTGTTTTCTTTATATAGTCTGGCGCAAGTCCTCTATATGGATCCAGAGCTTTAGACCAAGAAAATTGACTACCGACATGTTGGAAATATCTGCCAAATTTTTCTCTACGAGTTTTAAGACCCTCTCTCTCATAAAACTCGAGTCTATCTTTTTGGAAATAATAAATCCACGTTATCCCGTAAAGACAAATGCCGCCAAAAAGGCAAAGATTTGTATTACGGTTACCATTTTAAACCAACTCACCCGTCAATGAATTCCGCCCTGCTCCTGTAATCAGCACAGGCACAATCTGCCCGACCAACTCCTCTGGCCCATCAAAATGCGTGCCTTGGAGATAAGGACTGCGCCCAAAGAGTTGTCCGTCTTCGCGGCCGCCATTTTCGACCAGCACATCTAATGTACGGCCAATGAGGGATTTGTTGAAGGCGAGTTGTTGTGTGTAGAGCAAATCTTGTAAGCGCTTTAGGCGCTCAGACTTTACGTCTTCAGGCACTTGGCGCGGCATGGAGGCACCTGGCGTTCCGGGGCGGATGGAATATTTGAAAGAGAATGAGCTGGCATAGCCAATCTCTTCGACGCATTTCATCGTCTGTTCAAAATCCGCATCGGTTTCGCCGGGGAAGCCGACAATAAAATCACCCGAGAGCGCAATGTCAGGACGCGCCGTGCGAATTTTCGCAATCAGCTTTTTATAATCATCATAAGTGTGACCCCGGTTCATGGCGTGGAGGACTTTGTTGCTACCCGCCTGTATCGGAAGATGCAGATAAGGCATGAGCTTTTTCTCGCGCCCCAAAACGGCAATGAGTTCATCATCCATATCGCGCGGATGCGAGGTGGTAAAACGCAAGCGATCAATCCCGCCGATAAGCGCGACATGTTCGATAAGCTCACCTAAGCCCCACTCAGACCCGTCTGGACCTTCCGCGTGGTAAGCATCAACGTTCTGTCCGATCAGCGTAATTTCGCGCACGCCTTGCGCGGCAAGGTTTCGGGCTTCAGCCACAATCTGGTCAACGGGGCGAGAGACTTCTGCGCCGCGCGTATAAGGCACCACACAAAATGTGCAGAATTTATCACAGCCTTCTTGGATAGTCAGGAAAGATGAGAAGCCTTTGGCTTGGCGTGTTTCAGGAAGCTGATCGAATTTCTCTAGCGTATCAAATTCCGTTTCCAACACATCACCTGTCCCGCGATGCACCTTGGCAATCATTTCGGGGAGCTTGTGATAGGTCTGCGGGCCGAGCACCATATCGACCACCGGGGCGCGGCGCATAATCTCTTCGCCTTCGGCTTGGGCGACACAGCCCGCCACGGCGACTTTCATATCGGGCTTATTCTTTTCTTTATGCTGACGAATACGGCCAAGCTCTGAATAGACTTTCTCTGCTGCCTTTTCGCGAATGTGGCAGGTATTGAGAATAACGAGGTCGGCCTCATCAGGGGCGCCTACCGGGGCGTAGCCAATCGGTGCGAGGACATCGGCCATACGCTCACTGTCATAGACATTCATCTGGCAGCCATAGGTCTTGATGAAGACCTTTTTGGTGTTGCGGCCATCGGACGGCGCAGAGGCGATATGCGCCTCATCTATATTTCGGTTTGTTTGCGCAACATTGCCGTCCTTGGCCGCCTTGGCGGATTTCGGAGCGTCAACGTTACGGGACGCGTTTTCATCGCGGGGTAACAGGACGGTCATAATAGGCTCACTTTAGTGGTGAGCGGGGCTATAAGCCCAAGGGAGCCGCATCGCAAGCCCCCTTTCATTAGGGTTAGTGACGACCGCCGCTAAGTGATGCCGGGCTCGCGACCGCCAGAAGCGTAAGAACCACACCGGCCACCAATAATAAAAGCATGGCGGGGAAAGACGTTTTACTATCAAGCCAGCCCGCTTCTTTCACGCCGGGAATATTATTCGGATTGACCTTCTTTTTAATCATCTTACCGACAGGTTTGACGTTGTCCTGAAGGGCGCTGACTTTCCCTTCAATATCGACGCGGTCCCATACATCCGCGACCATCGTCGTTTTTTCATCTATCCACTCCCCCGATTTATCCATCGCTAAATCAGTTTTATCGAGTGTTGTTTCGACCACATTATCCGTCATCACGGCCGTCGCATCAGCCCGTTCAGGCGTTTGGTTCACCCATGTGTAGCCGCCCCAGAGGACAAGGCCAAGCACGCCCATCTTCAGGGCCTTTTTCTTAAGTTGAGACATAACCTATCCCTCCTGGTTAACAGGTCCTTACCAATGCAGGATGCGTGCCAAAATCGCGCTTTAGGGGAAAACAGGCGAAAAATTCACCCAAACCTCTGTCACGAAGCCTATAGAATTCTGTCACGGCGACGTCACAGAAACAGCCTAATAGGCCAGATATGAAACCGCCGCCCAAATACCGCGCAATTTTCATCTCAGATGTGCATCTGGGATCCAAAGGCTGCCAGGCCGATGCCCTGTGCGGTTTCCTCAAAACACATAGCTGCGAGGCGCTTTATCTGGTCGGTGATATTATTGATGGCTGGCGGCTTAAGAAAAAGTGGTTCTGGCCTCAGGCCCATACCAATGTCATTCGCCGCATCCTCACCGCCTCTAAACGCGGAACGGATGTGTATTATATTGCGGGCAATCATGATGAATTCATTCGAGGATTCCTCCGGTTTAAGATCAATTTTGGCGAGGTAAAATTGTGTAATCGCGCCATTCATCACGGCGCCGATGGGAAACGCTATCTGGTGGTTCACGGCGATATGTTTGACGGATTAATGCGCGCAGACCGAAAGTGGATCATGCATCTGGGCGATAATGCTTATAATCTCTTGCTCTGGATAAATACTAAATTGAATTTCCTGCGGCGCAAACTCGGCCTGCCTTATTGGTCGCTTTCAAAATCACTCAAGAAACGCACCAAACGCGCCATGAATTTTATTCAAAGCTTCGAAGAACAAGTCGCGGATTACTGCAAACGCAAAGGCTTTGACGGCGCGATATGCGGACATATTCACGTTGCGGAAATGCGCGATATCAATGGCATTACATATATGAATGACGGGGATTGGGTCGAAAGCTGCACCGCCCTTGTGGAACATCATGATGGACGATGGGAAATTTTGCACACCCAGCCCCATGGGGTTCATGGCACAATAGAAACAGAGACAGAGATAGACGAGGAACTTATGATTCCGAGCTTGGTGCCCACGGCGTGAACTACTTTATCTTCTTCCCATAAAGCTCGAGACGATGGTCCACTAACTCATAACCGAGCTTCTTGGCGATTTTATGTTGAAGCTCTTCAATCTCTTCGTCGACAAATTCAATGACGTCGCCCGTAGTGACATCAATCAGATGGTCATGGTGCTCATCATCGGCAGCCTCGTAGCGTGCACGGCCATCGCGGAAATCATGTGTCTCGATAATACCTGCCTCGGAAAAAAGACGCACCGTCCTGTAAACAGTTGCCAACGAAATTTTTGGATCAATAGCGGAGGCCCGCGCATAAAGCTCTTCGGCATCTGGATGATCATCCGCGTCCGAAAGCACCTGAGCAATAACCTTGCGTTGGTCGGTCATTCTGAGGCCGCGTTCGGCACATTTTTTTGCTATCCAACTATCCATGCGGTTTATTTAGCCGACTCGGTCATTGGCGGCAAGGCGTTTGCGATAAGTAATCGCGGCGACGCGGCCAAGTTCACGCTTATAATAACCTGGACGGCGGCCAATCGGTTCAAAAGCTACGCCTTGGTAAAATGAAATCGCAGCCTTATTATCTTCGGCCACTTCGAGGAAAAGCGTATCCACGCCATTGTCAACGAGTTCCGTCTCCGCAATTTCAAGCAAGGACCGCGCAATGCCTCGGCGGCGCTCTGCGGGATCTGTAGCAATTGTCAAAATTTCAGCTTGGTCAGCGGCCGCGCTGATAATGATAAAGCCCTGCAATGGACGTCCAAAGCCAAAACAAAGATCTTTTTGAATATGCGCCCACATATCCGCGTCATCCCAGCCCTTGTGAAATGACTGGGCATGAATTTCCGCCATGCGCTCCGCATCGGTAGTATTGAGCGCTCTTATCATGTGTTTGGATCTATCCCGCCCGGCAGTTTGGCGTCCGGTCCGCGCGAATAAAGCGGCGCGGCAGGGTAATCAGTGGGCGACAAGTCTGCACTGAGCCAAGCCAAGGTCCGTGCATCAACAATCTCGTCTTCGAGGATGAGATCAGGATTAATTTTGGCAATTGTCTTACGGGCGGCCTCCGCTTTTTGCGTGACAGCCCCCTCTGCGATATTTCCCTCAAACACGGCGCTCCAGCACAGCTCACCTCGCCTCACATCGGCAATGGAAACAATTTTTTTCTGACCCTCGGGGTCAACTTGCGCTGCCCAAATCGCCAAATTTGAAAGACCCACAACAGGCAATTTCCGCGGCAAAGCAAAACCCTTAGCAAAGGCCAGCGCAACGCGCAGGCCTGTAAAACTACCCGGCCCCGTACAAACGGCGAGCTTATCGACATCCTTAGCGCTAAGGCCCGCCTGCGCTAAAACCTCTTGGACCATTGGCGCCAATCGTTCGGCATGACCACGGCCAATATTCTCAGACTTATAGGCTAGGACTTTGGCTGTATCCACCAGCGCGGCAGAGCAATAAGCCCCCGTTGTATCCAACCCTAGAATGATCATTAGTGAGCGTATTGTTCCACGCGAGTCACTTCGGGGACATAATGCTTAAGCAGATTTTCAATGCCCGATTTCAGCGTCATGGTTGAACTGGGGCAGCCGGCACAAGCGCCGCGCATTTCCAGATAAACCGCGCCGTCTTCATCATCGAAATGTTTAAACACGATATCGCCGCCATCTTGCGCCACCGCAGGGCGCACGCGAAGCTCGATGAGTTCTTTTATTTGCTCAACAATTTCCAAAGTTTCGCCTTCATAGACGCGCTCTTCGACATCGGCTGATTGAAGCTGGTCGACCAAAGGCTGACCCCCAGCAACATAAAAGTCCATAATCGCGCCGAGGACCGCTGGCTTAAGGTGCTTCCACTGCGCGTCATCGCCTTTAGTAACAGAGATATAATCCGCGCCAAAAAAGACGCGCACTACATCTGGGATCATAAAGAGCATTTCCGCCAAAGGCGCACCCGAAACGTCGCCACCGCGCGCAATTTCAACAGGCGGCTGACCTTCCCCTGTCACGTCTTTTCCTGGCAAGAATTTCAGCGTGGCAGGATTTGGGGTGTCTTCTGTCTGGATGAACATATCTGTCTCCGTAAGTTCCTCGCTCATATGGGCTTTTGCGGCTCTGTGTGCAAGAGGTGCATTGACGTGAGCGCCTATGATTTGCATCATACAATCATGAGGGTTTTACTTGCAGCCATTCTCCTGAGCGGATGCGCCAGCGTTTCAACACGCTTGCCCGATATTGCAGCGCCCGAGCTTAGCAGCGAACAATCGCGCCAAGAATTATTGGCTTTCGACGAGATGGACCGCCTGCAGCAGCGCCTCATGCAAGTCGCTCAGCCAATCTTAAAGGCGAATGCTGAGCTTTGCCCAAAAACACGCCAAGACATTGGCGTGATGATGCATACCGTAAAGACTTACCCCAAAGCTCTGCGCCCCGCAGCTCAGCGCGAACTCGGTGCAAAAGATAAGCCTTCTGTGCGATTGGTGACTATAGGGTCGCCAGCTCAGGTCGCCGGAATAAAAGTTGGCGATCAATTTCTAAGTGATGAAGGCGAAATCGTAAGTCCAAACGGAAAAGACTTACAAACAAAGCTCGAGCAAGGCGGCGCCATACGCGTTATGCGCGGCGGGAAGGAAATTCCTGTAACCGTGACGTCGGAAACGCTTTGCGGCTATACCGTTCGGTTGGCGCAAACCTCCACCATAAATGCCTATGCAGATGGTAAAAATATCACCATGACCGCCGGCATGATGAGTTTCGTCGAAAATGATGATGAACTCGCCCTCATTATTGGTCACGAGCTGGGCCATAACACGATGGGGCATATCCGAAAAATCATTGGTAACATCATCCTTTCAGGCGGGGCCACGCGCTATACGCGCCCCTTTGAGACTGAATCTGATTATGTTGGCCTGTACTATATGGTTCGCGCAGGTTTTAGTCCCGAAGGCGTAGAAGATTTTTGGCGTAGGCTTGCTGTGACAAATCCGAAATATGTTGCCCGAGCGAAAACCCACCCAACTTATCCCAATCGCTACCTCTCTATTGCCGCGACCCGGGATGAAATAAAGGCTAAGCAGGCAGCGGGAAAACCGTTAATCCCGAATTTCAAAACGGATAACGAAGAGTCTTGAGACGCGCGCTCTTAGTTTTGGCTTTGCTACTTATCGCAACCCCCGCGATTGCGGCGGATTATGTCCCGCGCACAAAAAATGAAATCGCCTTCGCCGCCATCTTAAAAGAGCACCAAAATTATAATGCGCGGCTGCAAAAGGTTGCGGCCCCTCTCCTAAAGGCAAATGCTAAATATTGCCCCCGAACGCGGCGAGATATCGGTATGACAGTGCATACGCTATCTGACTATCAACCCAGCCTTCAGCCGTTCGCCGAAGTCCTAATCGGAGCAAATGATCGCCTCTCCATTCGAACTATCAGAGAAGGCTCACCCGCTGAAGTCGCCGGCCTGAAAGAAGGCGACTCCATTATTGGCATCGGCGGGTCTTATATGCCCAGCGGTTTTACCGTTCAGCGTTTCTTTGATCTCGCAACAAAAACGGCGTTTAAAGGCGAAGAAGCCGAACTTAAAATACTTCGCGGAGAACAGCGGCTGGACATTGTCGTGAGACCAGAAACGATATGTGATTATCCCGCAAATGTGTTCTTCAACGAAAAAGCTAATGGCCATACAGATGGTGAGCAAATAATCATTACCTCAGAGCTCATGAAAACGGTTCCGGATGACGTGAACCTTGCCCTTATTCTCGCCCATGAATTGGCTCACGCAATTAAAGGGCATCAGCGGAAAGAAAAGTCCTTGGAATTAAAGGCCGACCGCATGGCGCTCGTCATGATGTCTCGCGCAAATTATGACATAGATCGCGCCATTAGCTATTGGCGCGATGCCGCTCATCCACATGCAGATTATCAATCAAGCTCAAAGACACATCCTAGCATTTCAGAGCGCTATAAGAATTTCAGAGCAGAACAATTGCGCATCACAAAAGCAGTAACCGCCGGAAAGACGCTGAGCTTTAATTAATGGCCTTCGTGGCTTGAGCCATAACTCTCTTCGCCGCGGCCTTCCACCGGGACAATCATTGTGACAGACGGCGCATTTTGGTAGTTCAGCGTCAGGGACACATCCTTTTGGTCTTCGGGCAGCTTTGCTTTAAACATCATCAAGTGAAAGCTTCCAGGTTTTAGCTCAACAGTTTCGCCAGCCTTTAACGAAATCCCCTCGACTTGACGCATTTTCATCACACCATCTTCCTCGATGTGATTATGAATCTCGACAGCGCCGCTAATAGGGCTTGTGACCGATACCAGTTTATCGTCAGATTTACTGTGATTTGTAATCGACATATATCCGGCCGCGGTGTCCCGCCCCGGGAAAGGCGGTAGGACCCGCGCCGAGGATACAACAATACCCTTATCCATTTGATGACCAGCATGAGTGTGGCCGCCTTCTCCATGAGGCATTTCGGCAGAACAAGCTGCTAGTGTAACTGCCGCGATTAAGGTGATTATCTTTTTCATATTAAGCTCCACAAAAGCCGATGATTTTTCGAACGTCCGAAACAATAGGGTCTGCAATGGCCGCCGCTTTATCTGCGGCGGTAGCCAAAATTCGGTTGAGCTCTTCAGGATCCGACAGGTAGCGGTTCATAAGATCCGTAATCGGGCCCATCTTCTCAACGGTTAAGTCCGCCAGCGCCGGTTTAAACACGCCAAATCCTTGTCCCGCATATTCGCGAAGCACCTCAGCATCTGACTTCCCTGATAGCGCAGCGTAGATACTTACGAGATTTTCCACTTCGGGGCGGCCCTCAAGCTCTTCCATTGTTTCAGGGATAACGCCTGCATCTGTTTTCGCTTTGCGAATTTTTTTCGCGATCTTATCAGCGTCATCTGTCAAATTAATGCGGGAATTATCTGATGGGTCAGACTTGGACATCTTTGCGGTTCCGTCGCGCAAGCTCATCACCCGTGCGCCAGGGCCTTTTATCATGGGCTCAGGACTAGGGAAAAAATTAGGCACCTCAAAATCATGATTAAATTTTGCGGCAATATCGCGTGACAATTCCAAGTGCTGCTTTTGATCTTCGCCGACAGGGACATGCGTCGCCTTAAAGGCTAAAATATCCGCAGCTTGCAGGACCGGATAATCATAAAGACCCACCGACATTTTTTCAGAATTCTTACCCGCCTTATCCTTGAACTGCGTCATCCGATTAAGCCACCCAATGCGGGCCACACAATTGAAATACCACGCCAGTTCCGTATGGGCGCGCACGGCGGATTGATTATAAACAATAGCCTTTGAAGGGTCGACACCAGAGGCCAAGTAAGCCGCCGCGATATGGCGTGTCTGCTCAGGTAATAATTTGGGGTCCTGCCAAACGGTAATCGCGTGCAAATCGACAATACAATAGAGGCACTCATTATCCTCTTGCAGATCTACAAATTTCTTGATGGCACCCAGATAGTTCCCAAGGTGCATGTCACCCGATGGCTGAATGCCCGAGAAGACCCGCTTTGGACCTTTATATTGATTTTCGGCATTGTTTTGTTTTTCTGGCACGTGACCTAACTCCGTTTAAGGGCGTCGCGAATATCACTCATATTAAAGGCCCGCAAGAGGGCTGCGGCTGCGGCATAGATGACAAGCCCTGCTCCGCACACACCGCCAAGAATAGTGAAGTCCTTGATAAAATTGCCTGAAAGGTGAGAGGACATAGGTGCGGATATCGCAATCAATGCAACGGCCATCACTGCGCTTGCCAGAACAATACGAGGCAAGCGCGAGAGCAATCGCAAATCGGGTACAAAACTATTATCTTTCAATAAAATCCATGTCAGGCAAACCACATTTGTCCAGGCCGCCACAGTTGTTGCTAAGGCAAGACCCTGAAATCCGATGGACTGAAAAAGATAAAGTCCAAGACCAATATTTATGAGAGCGGAAATCCCCGCATAAATCATTGGCGTCTTCGTATCTTCGCGCGCGAAAAAGGCAGGTGTTAGAACTTTCAGCAAGACAAAGGCAGGAACGCCATAGGCAAACATGCGCAAAGCTTTGGTAACCTGAGCCGTAGTTTCAGCTGTGAACGCGCCGCGCTGGTAAAGTCCGCCCACAAGAAATTCTGGGATAACGGCAAGAGCAAAGGCCGCAGGAATTGTCAGGAACGCCGCAATTTCAATAGCCCGGTTCAGAGATTGCTTAGCCCCGTCAGTATCTCCCGCGCGCAAGCGCCGGGATAATGCGGGAAGCAGCGCAATTCCCATAGCAATCCCAATCATGCCCAGCGGCAATTGATAAAGGCGATCCGCATATGTCAGCCAAGAAGCCGCGCTTTGCTGCATCGTCGCTATTGAGTGGCTGATGAGCAAATTAATTTGTGTAATCCCTGCAGAGATCATCCCGGGCACGCCCAATATTACTAAGCGTTTTACCCCCGGTGTTAAGCGAGGACGCTTGAGTCCAATCTTCACCCCTGCCTTTCGGCAGCCCCATAAAACGGTCAACATCTGAACGACCCCCGAAAGGGAAACTGCGAGTGCTAATCCATAGGCGATGGATTTTTGACTCCAGCCGGCCAGTCCTGCCATAAGCAAAGCCGAAATCATAAACAGATTAAGTAAAATTGGAATCGCAGCCGCCAGCGCGAAGTGATTACGCGTATTCAAAACACCAGAAAACAAGGCAGCCAGCGACATAAAAAGCAAGTAAGGCATTGTAATCTGCGCATAGATTACCGCCAGATAATAAGGACTAATCCCTGATACAGGATCGATTGCTTTATCCAGTCCATATCCAATCAAAGAAAGTGACCAGGGCATTGTTAATTCGAAAAGAATAACAACAATAGCGACAGCGAAAAACAGCGCGGCCATTGCTTCACTGGCAAATGCATCCGCAGACTCTTCGCCCTCCTCTTCTATTCGGCGCGCATAGAGCGGAACAAATGCAGCATTAAACGCCCCCTCTGCAAACATACGCCTAAAAACATTTGGAAGCTTAAAGGCCGTAAAGAATGCGTCTGAAACGATTCCCGCGCCCAAAAACCGCGCAATTAGAACTTCACGAACCAACCCCAATAGGCGGCTGACGAGTGTCAGCGACCCTATAATGGCAGTTGATTTTAAAAGTCTCATTATGCAGCTTTTTTCTCAGGCGATTTCACATCAAGAACATCTAAGAGAATTTTACGCAGAGCTTTTCGGCGTTTTTCGGGCAAATTTCCGTCACTTCCGCGGCATCTAACATAAAAGACATCCACCGCCTTTTCGCCTACCACTTCAATATGGGCGGAGAGCACATCTATATCCTCATCGCGTAAAGCCTCGGCTAGGTGACATAACAGTCCCGGTCTATCTCTCGCTTCCATTTCGATGATTGTCGCATCCGCAGAGGCCGAATCGAGATATTTGACTTTAGGCTTAACCGGTATCGCCCCAGCGCGGCGCGACTTAATAGGCGTTGGGATTTTCATTCCCTCCGTATCACCCTCTGCTGCTTTACGGGCGCGGCGGCGCAAAGTTTCCAGCGCATGATCGCTCTGCCGTCCAAAGGCTTGCCCATCCGGATTTTGCAAATAGAAGACATTCATAACACGTCCGTTTTCCCCAGTGTGTAAGCGCGCTCCGATAATCGACGCCCCGCAAGCCGAGATAGCCCGCGTGACATCCGCAAATAGCTCGGCTCGGTCACGAGTTAAAACCCAAAGCTCTGTTATATCTCTGCCGCGATCCCGCCGCGTTTGCACGGCTATATCGTGGCCCGCCTCCACGCTTTGATCGAAAAATCTTGCATGCCGCAAAAGGTCCGCCATGTTAAAGTTGAGCCAGTAATTCGGACCCAGTTCGGATATTAAAGGTTCGATACGCTTGGCCATTTCAGGCGAAAGCTTTTCGATAAGTTGTTCTTTCGCCGCTGCAGCCCGCGATACAGGCGCAAGCTCTTTGTGCCCTTCAAGATATGCAGAGGTGGACTGATACAAATTACGCAGCAAAACACCTTTCCAGTCATTCCAAATACCTGGCCCGACCGCACGAATATCGACGGAGGTTAAGACCGTCAGCATATCTAAACGTTCCTGCGAGCCTATTAATTTTGCAAATTCAATTACGGTTTCGGGATCAGAAATATCACGGCGCTGAGCGGTTTCGCTCATATCCAAATGACGGCGAATTAGCCATGCAACGGTGTCCGTTACGTTTTTGTTTACGCCCAAGCGGCGGCAGGCCCGGCGCCCTAATTGCGCGCCTTCTATGCACTGATCGCCCTGCCCTTTACCTGTATCATGGAGCAGGCAGGCAAGATAAAGCGTGAGTTTCTCTTCCTGTGAAAAATTAGCCGCAATACCTGTTGAAATCGGGTGCTCTTTCTCCATCTCGCCCGAGAGAATGTCGTGGAAATAATTGACAAGACGCAATGTATGCTCGTCCACCGTATAGGCATGATGCATATTAAATTGGGTCCGCGCGACAATCCCGCCAAACTCAATTAAATAACGCCCCAATACACCCGCTTCATTCATGGCTTTTAGCGTGGCGTAGGGCGCCTTTGACCCCAAAAGGATCTTTTGAAAGATGGCTGAATTTTCCGGGCTGCGTCTAAACTCATTATCCATTAAATTTCGGCGAAAATCGATGGCAGTGAAAGCATCGGGATGAATATCCAAATTGCGACGCCCGGCTGTTTCAAAGAGCTGCAAGATCATGGATGGCTTTTCTTTGATTTTAAGAGGATCCGAGAACATCAACCGGCCATGATCAAGCACAAAATCGGTATTCTTAATATTGCGCCGCGAATTGGGTAAGAAAACATCCAGACCCTTAGGCAAGAGAATTGCCTTCTCCGCCTCCAGCTTAGCGCAAGCAATACGGGTCAAAGCGCCCACCTCTTTGGCGTTGGTAAAATATTCCCGCATAAATTTCTCAACGGCAACTTCTATGGGCCCGGACGCATATCCCATCTTCCGCGCCAAAACGGTTTGCTTGTCAAAGCTCAAGCTTTCATTTGGCCGCGCAGACACATAATGCAGCCATATCCGCGCGCGCCAAAGAAAATCAGCCGCGCGGACAAAGCGCTGAGCGGCCGCATTATCGAACAAGCCCATCTCAACATAGCTCTGAGGATCTTGGGCATCATTAATCTGTCCCTCACGGTCGAGGAAACGCGCGATCCAGTAAAGGGCATGTAAGTCGCGCAAGCCGCCTTTACCCTCTTTGACATTGGGCTCGATGACATAACGGGAATTGCCTTCGCGCTCATGACGGGCATCGCGCTCTGCGAGTTTGGCGGCGATATAAGCTCGCCCTTTACCCTTGGTAACGTTTTTACGAAACTTAGCATAAAGCTCATTTGCGAGCTCCTCATCACCGCGCAAAAACCGTAAATCCAAAAGCGCCGTTAAGATGGTTTGATCTTCCTTGGCCAGCTTGATGGATTGCTCAACCGTCCGCGTTGAGTTCCCAACCTTTAATCCCAAGTCCCAAAGCATATAGAGCATATATTCTGTAACTTGCTCGGTGTAAGCTGACCCCTTTGTTTCGGCGAGCAGAAACAACAAATCAACATCAGACTCCGGCGCCATTTCTCCGCGGCCATATCCCCCGACCGCACAAAGCGACATGCGTTCAGATTTCGTAGGGTTTGACGCGCGCAAAATATGCGTTGTAGTAAAATCAAAAAGCGCCGTGATTATGTCATCATGAATGGACGCAATGAGCCGCGCCGTTTCCAGACCATCCAGCCGTCCCGCTTCAAAATGCTCGCGCGCTGAAGCTTTGGCGCTCTCTAAGGTCGATTTAAAGATTGAGAGCGCCTCGCCCCGCACATCTTTTGCGGTATTCGCGGTTTCGGTCAGGTGTTTGCGAAAATCGACAGGGTCAATGCCGCTATCAGGGGCATTAATCCGAGCAGGGATTTCAAGGGCTTTTCCTATTAGCGGCATTATTTCAGTTTCTCTTTGAGGTCAAAAACCAGATCAAGCGCTGCGCGCGGGGATAGATTATTTGCATCTAACGCCCTTAAGGCTTCTTCTATTTCTGAGGGTTTGGCTTTTATGGGCGGCGGAGCAGAGGTGAATAGCGGTAGCGCCCCCAGACTATCCTTCTGCCCGTCATGATCTGCTTCTAATTTATTTAGAACTTCGCGTGCACGGGCGATGGCGGCTGGCGGGAGACCCGCAAGTTTAGCAACTTGAACCCCGTAGGATTTATCCGCAGCGCCCGCACGCACATCATGTAAGAATACGAGATCCCCGTCCCACTCTTTCGCCCGCAGGCTTGCATTACTCGCCCCGGTCAGGCTTTCAATCAAATCCGTCAGTTCATGATAATGTGTAGCGAATAATGCGCGAGATTTATTAACGGCATGAAGGTGCTCTGCGGCTGCCCAAGCAATAGAGAGGCCATCAAAGGTCGCCGTACCTCGTCCGATTTCATCAAGGATTACGAAACTCCGCTCAGTGGCTTGATTCAAAATTGCCGCAGTTTCGATCATCTCAATCATAAAGGTTGAGCGCCCTTTGGAGAGATCATCCGATGCGCCCACACGAGAGAACAAGCTATCCGCTACGCCAATATGAGCGGACACGGCAGGCACAAAACTACCCGCTTGGGCGAGAATAAACATTAAGGCATTCTGACGAAGATAGGTCGATTTACCCGCCATATTTGGCCCGGTAATTAAGGTTAGGCGAGGCGCTGATTTTATTCCCGCGTCGAGGGCACAGTCATTTGCTGTAAAGCCTGCCTCTCCGGCTTTCTTCAGAGCAGCTTCGACAACGGGATGACGGCCACCCTTCACGTCAAAGACCAAGCTATCATCCACAAGGGGACGCACAGCATTGTAATCCACCGCCCACTCTGCAAGGCCAGCCTGCACATCCAGTTGCGCGAGCGCCGCAGCGGCGGCGCGAATAGGTTCGGAGAAGCTTGCGCCGCGAGTTACAAATTCAGCGAATATTTCTAGCTCAAGCGCTAGCGCTTTATCGCCTGCCCCTGATATTTTAGAATCCAATTCTGCCAATTCAGTTGTCGTAAAACGCACACAGCTGCCCAATGTTTGCCGATGAATAAACGGGCTATCCGGACCCTTGGACAACATTGTATCGGCATATTTAGGGGTGACCTCAACGAAATAACCCAGCACATTATTATGCTTTATTTTAAGCGTTGGAACGTCCGCTTCCGTGGCATAGTCAGCCTGCAGCCCCGCAACGATACGCCGACTATCGTCGCGCAATTTTTTGAGCTCATCGAGCTCCGGCCGCCAGCCCTGCGCAACAAACCCACCATCGCGCGCCAGCATTGGAACATCCGGCAAAAACGCTTTGGCTATATCAGACGCAAATTTTGCTAGCTCCCCCTTATCAGCGAGACTAAGCGTTGTCAGGACCTGATGCGTATTCTTCGGTAGATCCAAACCCGGTGAGCGCGCAAATAGCGCGCCAAGCTGTTCGCCCTGTTTGAGCCCCTTACCTAAGGTTAAAATATCGCGCGGCCCGCCGCGCCCCAAAGCGATACGGCTTATTGCGCGGGCCATATCCCCTGTCTCTTTTAGAGCCGCGCGCAATTGGGAGCGCAAGGTTTGCTGACCCGCAAAGAAAGCAACCGCATTGAGGCGTTGGTTTATCTCAATGACATCCACTAAAGGCCGCGTAAGCCTATCGCTTAGCAGCCGCGCACCTGGCCCTGTAACGGTTTTATCAATCACGGATAAAAGAGACCCAGCCTTTTTACCTTTTTGCGTGCGGTCTATTTCAAGGCTTAAGCGTGTTGCCGGATCAATCGCCATATAGCCGCTTGCCACGCGGCGCTGCGGCGGAGAGAGCTGCACGGGATTACCGGCCTGAGTAAGTTCCAAATAATCCAACAATGCGCCAGCGGCGGAAATTTCAGCCTTAGAAAAATCGCCAAACCCTTCAAGGCTTTTTACGTCAAAGCGCTCTTTCAAGCGGCGCTCCCCCGAGCGGATATCAAATTTTGTGGATGGCTGCGGCGTTAATGCGGCGCTGGCCAGGGGCAAGCCCTCCATAAATTCCGGTGTTTGGTATAGCCCTTCAGGCAGCACGATTTCGCGGGGACTGAGCGCCGAAATTTCACTGGGGAGGCGATCAGCGGGCACATCGCAGACGTGAAATAATCCGTCTGAAATATCTGCCCACGACAAGGCATAATCACCCGCAAGCGTTTTCGAGAGGGCTAAAATTAGATTTCGGCCCCGCGCATCAAGCAGCGTATCCTCGGTTAAGGTGCCGGGGGTTACCACGCGCACAATGGCCCGATTTACAACGGCTTTGTAACCGCGCTTCTTTGCTTCGGCAGGACTTTCTGTTTGCTCACACACCGCAACACGAAAGCCCTTTTTAATCAGGCGCTGAAGATAAGTTTCGGAGGAATGCACAGGTACGCCGCACATGGCGATATCCTCGCCCTTATGTTTCCCGCGTTTGGTCAGCGCAATGTCCAGCGCTTGCGCAGCCTTTATCGCATCATCAAAAAAGAGCTCGTAAAAATCACCCATGCGATAGAACAGCAAAACGTCAGGCCCAGCCTCAGCCTTAATACCAAGAAACTGCGCCATCATTGGCGTCACTTTATGGGCCTTTTTATCGGTATTTACGGGGGCGTTCATATGGCGCGCAAATTGGCGAAAATGTTAACGCGGCGCAAGCGTTAACTAAGCTATTCTTGTGCAATCTCTACTTTCCCGCGCTCGAGTAATTTCACTTTCCAACTGATGATAACCGCTAAGAGCGGCGGCAAGCCAAATAAGGCTGTTACGACGAAGAAATTTTGATAGTCCAACATGTCCGCTAACACCCCTGAAAATCCTGCGATAGATTTACCAGAAAAAGCAACAATGGAGGAAAAAAGAGCATATTGTGTCGCTGTGAAATCCTTATTGACCAATAATGACATGAACGCGATGATCGCCGTTCCAGCATAACCCGCCGCCAAATTATCGGCGCCAATCGTGATGAACAGATATTGAGAAAGAGGTGCCTGCACCTGGGCGAGCCAAGCAAATGCCATATTTGTCACGATCGTCAGTATCGCCCCGATGATAAGGGTTTTTGGAAGCCCCAATTTTACCGCGGACCATCCGCCCGCAAAGGACCCAATTAATAGCATGGTCACGCCAAAAGCGCCCTTAACGAGACCAATCGTCCCTTTGCTATATCCCAAGTCGATATAGAGGGGCATGGCCATCACGCCCATGGTGTAGTCACTAAACCGATAGGTCATGACGATTAGCAAAAGCAAAAGCGACAACCAACCAAAACGTCGGATGATATCTGCGAAGTCACCTATAATAGGCATATCATAAATAGCCTGCCCCCTAAGCGCGTTCTGCCCCCATGTCAGTAGTCCGATGGCAAATAGGTAGGGTAGTGAAAGCACAAATAATATGACATATAAAAGGCTGCTCACATCGCCATATTTCTTAAATAGCAAAACAATCGCAATAATCGGAATGATAACTAAAAACCTAGACCACTTAATTTCTGATACCGGTTTAGCTTTCGGCTCGGACGGACGGCTCGCCCAGAACGGCGTAATTGCACCCAAAAAGGCAATGCCTGCGACCGCCCAATAGGCGATGGGCCAAGAACTCATTTCGGCAATCCACAAAACCCCTGAAATTGCGATAATCATCCCAAAGCGATATCCAAGCTGATAGACGGCGGCCATCATGGCTTGTTCCTTGTCCTCTGCCGCATCTACCCGCCAAGCATCAACGCATATATCCAAGGTCGCAGAGAAAAAACCAATCATGACCGCGCAAATGGCAACATTGCGCAAATTCTCCGCCGGGTCTTGAAAACCCATGGCAATCATGGCGCCGGTCACTCCTAATATGGCTAAAAACGTCCATGCCAATCGGTTTCCTATTTTATTCGCCAAAACCGGAATACGTATCCTGTCCGTCAAAGGGGCCCATAGGAATTTTAGGGAATAGGCAAAACTCGCCCAAATGAAAAATCCGATTGTTGCCCGGTCGACACCCACTTCCCGCAGCCAAGCTGATAGCGTTGTGTAAACCAACATAATGGGTAGGCCCGCGCTAAAGCCCAGGGCCAACATGGCTGCCATTTTTCGACTGGCAAAAATCTCTGAAATAAGAAAAGCATCATCCAAGCGCTGGAGAATTGATTTTTCTATTTTGATATCGCTCATATGAAAACACCGTGCCCTGATTTGGAGCACGGTGCAATTCTTTCAGTGCCTTTTTAAGGCGGCCATCAGGCCTTTATGCGGCGGCGTCGCGCTCCGCCTTATTCTTAGTCCAGGTACGCACCATTTCAGAAAGCTCTTCGGCGGAAACGGGCTTGGTCATGAAGTCATTCATGCCGCTGTCAAAACAGGCGTTTCGGTCATCATCAAAAGCGTTCGCTGTGAGTGCGATAATCGGCAAGCCTTTGGAGACATTATCCATGCCGCGAATCTTTCGCGTGGCCTCAAGACCGTCCATATTCGGCATGCGCATATCCATGAAAATCAGATCATACTTGGCAGACTTCATGGCTTCGCAGGCCAGCGCACCATCTTCAACGGTATCCACTGTATGGCCCTCAGCTTCCAGAAGCGTGCGTGTTAGCAAGGCATTAATAGCGTTGTCTTCGGCCAAGAGGATACGAATGGGACCATTATCAGTCGACGCCGCACTTGTTACCGGAGCCGCGACTTCTGGAGCCCGAGCCTCTTCTTCCCGCGGAGCTTCAGCCCCAACGGCTTTTGCTATCACCGCGTCGCGCCAGTTATTTCCAAGAACAGCATCTTCATTTTCAATCGGAAGCGCGCGGCGTTCATAAGCCCGTTCTTCGGGGGCTGCGGCTTCAGCGGCAGGCGCTTGGTAAGCAGGAATGACGGGTTCGGCCATTTCAGGTACTGACGCCTCTGATGCGGCGCTTTCTGTGAGATCCGAATATGATGCTGAGTCAAAGACAGGGTCTTCTGACACTTCTGCGCTAATATCTGCAACTACCTCGTGACTCTCGGAAACATAATTTTCCACTGGCGGAGCTTGTAAGACTGCTTCCTGAATAGGGGCCTCAGCCTGATAGACGGGGGCCTCCACTGCCTGTTCCGCAAACACAGGAGCTGCCTCTGCGCTCGTCGCCGCCGGCATTTGTGAGTGAGCTTGCGCCGCAGCCTGATAAGGTTGCGCGACTTCTGGCGCTTGCTGGGCTATTCCAGGGTCCGGCTCAGGCGCTTCATAGAGATAAGTGATATTACGGGCCATAGCAAAGGCATTGCCATCGGCCATGGTAAATTCCATCCAATCATAGACTTGCTCACCGGCCTCTGACGGCAGGCGCGTTTCAAATCTATACGGCACGCCTGGCGCTTGCGGCGCAGGCCAGCCCGTCACGATGTTACCGCGCCAATCTTCTATCTGGCCGCCATACATCTGCAAAAACGCTGCATTAACAAATAGGACACGCCCCATAGAGTCGCGTTTTAATGCAGGTTCGGGCCAAGGCCACATTTGCGCTGCGAAAATGTCTTCCGGTGACATATAAATCCCCTCAAATCCCAAGAGATGGGTCAAATTCATGGTCTTTTGTGAACACTTAATCTAAAAATTGTCTTACCAAAAACACGTTATTGGCGATTTATTGAAGAAATATCTGCCAAATATTTCGATTTAAAATTGCAGAATAATTCCAAATTTCGTGCCTAGTAATAGGCTTGGCGCTTAGATATTTTTGAGAGCGGCGCATTTACAAGCCCTTTTCTGGCGCGTCTGTGCGAAAGACTTTCGGCAATGTGTAAGCGGTGAATATTTTCCGAGCCTCCCAAATCGGCCAGTGTACGTGCGACTTTAAGCACACGATGATAACCTCGCGCCGTAAGGCCCAAGGTTTCAGCGGCCTGAATCAGCAGTTTTCGGCCTTCATTATCTGGCTGTGCAACATGATCTAGCATGTCTTGACTAAGTTCGGCATTTGTCCGCCCGCCATTTCTTTCCAGCTGTACCGCCCTCGCCCTAGCAACTCTGGCCGCAACCTCTGCCGTTCCCTCTTTGCTGGGCGGCAATGCCAGATCAGCTGGCGTCACAGCCGGCACATCTATTTGAATATCCAAGCGGTCCATGAAGGGACCTGACACGCGAGCTTGATAATCCGCGGCGCAGCGTTCTCCCCGGCGGCAGGCAATTCCATCCGCCCCGCCGCTGCCGCAGCGGCATGGGTTCATTGCTGCGATAAGCTGAAAACGCGCTGGGTAAGTGACATGAGCATTCACGCGCGCAACCGCGATCTCTCCCGTCTCTAGTGGCTGACGTAAACTATCTAAAACTTGCGGCGTAAATTCAGGTAACTCATCCAAAAACAAGACCCCGCGATGTGCCAATGAGGCCTCGCCAGGTTTTGCCTTAACGCCCCCACCCACCATCGCCGCCATGGAGGCAGAATGATGCGGCGACCGAAAAGGGCGCGTGCGAGATAGCTCACCTCGCTCCAAAAGACCTGCCACAGAATGAACCATAGAGACATCCAATAGTTCTTTGGCCGTAAGCGGCGGCAATAAACCTGCCAGACGCTCTGCGAGCATGGACTTTCCAGAGCCTGGCGGCCCAACCATTAACAAATTATGTCCGCCTGCGGCGGCGACCTCAAGCGCTCGCTTTGCCGTTTCTTGTCCGCGAACATCCCGTAAATCCATGGTGCTTTTTGCCTCGAGCATTTGCCCAGGTTCCGGCCGAGATAATATTTGAGACCCCTTAAAATGGTTCAGCAACTGAATAAGGTTCTGCGGCGCTAGCAAAGGCAAATCCCCGGCCCAAGCGGCCTCAGCGCCATTTGCCTGTGGGCATATGAGTCCCAAGCCTTCCGCGCTCGCCAGAACCGCAGCGGGTAAGGCCCCTGGGACACGCGCGATTGTTCCGTCTAACGCCAGCTCCCCAATCGCCACAAAACCGTCAATCGCATCGATTGGAATTGCGCCGATAGCCGCCATGAGGCCAAGAGCAATGGGCAAATCATAATGCGCGCCCTCTTTGGGCAAATCAGCGGGCGCCAAATTTACAGTAATCCGTTTTCCTGGAAGGCTCATCCCTAATGAGCCAAAAGCAGCTCTGACCCGCTCTCTGGACTCGGCGACAGCTTTATCTGCCAAGCCAACAATATTGAAATATTGGCGTCCAGCTGAAGTCACCTGCACCTGAACATCTACGCGGCGAGCTTCCGCCCCCTCAAACGCGACTGTATATATACGTGCAACCATGACACCCTCCACCTGAAGAGGTATCACGATCATCTAGAACAAATCAAGAACTTTTAGTTATGATTTTAAGCCCACACATCTAACGGCTTTAAAGGCATTGCTATCCCGCGGGAAAATAAGCGGGCTTTTTGAGGGCCGTAGAGGATCGCGCATATGATAGCCACGCGTATCGCGCCGCAAAATCATCGCCCAATGTGATCGGCCATTCTTGAGGTAGAATTGAACCAGTGGATATTGACCGCTCATCATACAGCCATTGATGATATCTTCAGAGACGTCGTCATAAAAAATAGCTTCAGCCCGTCCGGCCGTGACTTTCCGTATGCCATCCCAAATAAGCCAGCCTCGCGGCGTAAAACTGTCCGTTTGCGTCAGCCGTGCATTTAGATCCGAGGGATTGGTTTGAAAACCTAAATTGGCCAGCGCCATTGAGGTTGCTGTCACCAAACAGCCATCACTCGCCATTGTGTCTGATGACTTTCCTAAGCGTTCAGACCCCCAGCGCGGATCCTTTTGCAAAAAGGCCGCCCGGTCCGGTAGTGATAAACCTCCGCGCGGAATAGGCGTCATTTGCGGCTGAGGAATAGCCGAGGACGGATAGTCCGAGCCTGGCGGCAAAGGTGTTGTTCCGCACGCATTTAGCAGTGCGGCAGAGATGGAAATGAGTGCAGCCCGTATAATCATAGGGCCTTCTAGCCCATAAGTCCTAAAAGAGCGTTGCATCGCAAAGCTCCTTCATATGTCTGACGATAATGCTTGTTGTTCGCGCCTGAGGGGATTAAAGCGAAAATATTGCGCATCTAAGGTATAAGAATGACAGGGATTTCTAGGCTCGCTATTTTGGCGATTTCAACGGTGTTGCCATTTTCGGCGCTCGCACAAACTGCGCCTGATCAGACTGCTCAGCCAACAGTGATGGCTGAACCATTTTGCACAGGCGGGACAATCATTATCGTCGATGGCATCCGAGAATGCAGAATCGAAGATAGTTTGGAAACGCTGATTGCTGATTTCGAGCAAATGGAAATTGCTGGCAATCCTATTTCCGCAGGCCAGGAAGGCGACCGAGAGGCTTTGCGCAAACTTCCGGACGTCAGCCCAGCTGGCATGGCCGAGTATCAACGCATCACAACAGAATTTATTAAACGCCATGCCGCGCTGTCGGCCCGTCCCATGTCTGGCGAAAAGCGCCTGAATTATGAGCTATTGGGGTTTGTTCTAAAACAGCGCCAGCGCCTTTTCCCTTTTGATCAAGCGCGAATTCCATTCACAAATGATAGCGGGTTTTTCAATCAGATGAGCTATATTTCGCGGCAGACAACCTTTGCTACGATTGATGACTATGAAGCCTATGCCGCGCGCCTGACGGAAATGCCGCGCTATTTCGGACAGCACAAAGCTAATATGCGCCGCGGAATGGCAACCAATATGACGGCCTCCGCCGAAATTATGCCTGGCATTATAGACATGGTAAAAACGCTGGGCGAGGGCGATGCCAGAGCTCATAGCTTTTTCAAACCGTACACCGTCTATCCAGATACGATATCTGCTGAGGAACAAAGCCGCTTAGCATCATTAGGTGAAGCGGCGATTACGAATGCGGTTATGCCGGCCTATCGTGATCTCGAAAAGTTCCTGAGCGAGGAGTATCTACCAAAGGCGCGGCCTGTTGTTGGCATTGGCACCACGGATGAGGGGCGAGAATATTATCGGGCTCTTGTGCGCTATTTTACGACGCTAGATATGACACCCGATGAAGTCCATCAGATCGGCCTGAGGGAAGTTGCGCGCATTCGCAGCGAAATGGACGCCATTATCAAACAGGTTGATTTCAAGGGTAGCTTTGCTGATTTCCTGAATTTTCTTCGTACTGATCCGCAATTCTATGCAACCTCAGAAGCGGAGCTTTTAAAGGAAGCGGCTTGGATGGCGAAACAGCTTGATGGTAAGATGCCAGAGTTTTTCGAAACGTTGCCGCGCCTGCCTTATGGGGTTATGCCTGTTCCCAAAGAAATTGCGCCAAATTATACCACGGGACGCTATTGGGGCGGCAACCCAGAACAACATCGTGCGGGCAATTATGTCGTCAATACCTATGATTTGAAACAACGTCCGCTCTATAACCTTCCGGCTCTCACCGCCCATGAAGGTGTGCCCGGGCATCATCATCAAATCGCCTTGGGGCAAGAGCTGAAAAATGTATCTCCCTTCCGCCAAAGCCTTTATCCCAACGCCTTTGGTGAAGGCTGGGGGCTTTATTCTGAGAAGCTCGCCGCCGAGATGGGTCTTTATAAAACGCCTTATGAAAAATTCGGACAGCTTACTTATGAAATGTGGCGCGCCTGCCGCCTCGTTGTTGATACAGGTATGCATTGGAAGGGCTGGACCCGCGAACAAGCCGAAGCCTGCTTTTTTGAAAACTCGGCTTTAGCCCCTCACAATATCAAAACCGAAGTCGAGCGCTATATTAGCTGGCCGGGACAGGCCTTGGCGTACAAAATTGGCGAATTGAAAATATTGGAACTGCGAAAGCGCGCAGAAACTCAACTAGGCGATAATTTCAACATTCGCCGCTTCCACGACGCCATTTTGCTTGATGGCGGCATGCCACTTGATCTGCTTGAGACAAAAATTGATCGTTGGATCTTCGAGGAAAAATCTCGGAATTAAACATAGCAAAACCCCGACAGTTTCCTGTCAGGGTTTGCCCCCACACTTGCACATCGCCAATGCGATGTGCTCCGCGCTCTTGATTTAGTTAGAAACGATAACGTCCGCGCAGCATGACAGGGATGCTTGTGCGGCTGCCGCCATTATTTGTGCCCGCAATCGCGAAACCTGGCGCAAGCACAGAATTATCTGACTTAGGCCCTTGCGTGTAACGAACACCTGTTTCCAAAGCGATTGTTGAGTATTTCGTCAATGGTGTCTCAACGCCGACCATACCCGCGGCTGTTCCAACCCATCCACTTTCCGTGAAAGGAATATCCACTGCAGAGAAGGCCGCCCCGCCCAGTTCAGCACCTTGAATGCGAACATCATCAAGATGCGCAGCACCTAGCTTGCCCTCGACATAAGGACGAACAGACTTCAAAATTAACCCGCTGCGCGGAGCAAAGTACTGACGCACGCCCAATTCGGCGCCATAAGATTTATAGTCAGAAAGAGAGCCGGTAAGCGCTTCACCCGCTACAGTGCCCCAGTCCTGAACGCCGTCGCTTTGTGCCTCGTCTAGAAAGACATTACCTGTGATTTTGCGATTAGGCGAAAGAGCGTATGAGCCGCCCAATTCTGCACGAAACCCAGTATCATAGGCATCTTTCATGCTAATGTTGTTAAGACCTTCGATATTTGCCTTATCACCCGTTACGGCGTCACCGCCTACCACGAATGAAGGACCCACAGCTGCTTCAAGATTCCAGCGGCTCAAGCATTGATTGCTTTGGCACGGCTTTGGTGCCGGAGTGTGTGCCTGGTAACCATAGTCACCTGTGTGAGCATTATACCCGTAGTTTTTGTAATCGTGATTTCCACCCAATCCTAAGAAAGAGCAGCCTGATAGCGCTATTGCCGCAACGCCTGCTAATAAAATACGCATAGTTCCATTCCCTGTTGTTTCGAATTGGCACAATTGCCACCAACGTCAGATTTGGACGATGCGATGCAAAGATGAGGCCAACCCAAAATTTATGAAATGGGCGTCTAAGGCAAAAGCTTAAAGAAAAAGAAAAAAGCCCGGGTTTTGGCCCAGGCTTTTGTATTTATAGTTAAATTTGAGTTAATTAAAAGGCAACCCGACCGCGAAGTGATACTGGGATAGACCAGCGATCTTCTGACGGTGTGTTTGTATCAAGATCATCGCGCCAGCGAATACCCGTTTCAACACCAAGAGCCGCACGAGAGCCAACAGCCATCTCAGCGCCGATCACGCCTGCTGCAGTTGGCGTCCAACCACTGTCAATGAATTCTTGCGTGTTAGCTGCGGCTGTTAGAGTCCCGCCTGACGAAGTTTGTGTCAGGTCCACGCCATTATTATGCGTAAATCCGCCTGTCGCCCCAACATAAGGACGGAAAGTTGGATTATGACCCATATATTGACGTAGGCCGCCTTCGATTGTCCATTGCTCTAAGTCGGTAAATTCAGCTGTTACCGTCTCAACAGGTGTCGTTGGGTCAGCCGTGAATGCGCCCGTGCTGCTGTAGAACCCGGGAGTGAAATTGCCAGAAGAGTCATACTGTCCCGATTGGAACGTTCCGTTCTCGATTGTCTGACCATTACGCTTAGAATATCCTACGCCGCCAATGAGTGTGGTATTACGAGACACATCATATGCAAGGTTTCCGCCTAAGTTTACACCCTTCTTAAAGGCATCGTCATAGCTGATCGAGCTGAGCTCGCCAACTTCACCCGTTGCAAGAGCGAAATCAGAGTTATTCGCGCTAGCTTCCTTACCGCCGAAGAGATCTCCGCCGATATCAAATTCAGTTCCTACGCCCGCTTCGATACCGAATGGAAGGGCTGCGCCAACGCCGCGAAGCTGAGGCACGCCATAATAGGCAGGATAAGGCTGTGGTACGTAATAAGGAGCACCTTGAATTGTTTGAACGCCCGCGCCCTGTACATATTGACCGTTTGAATATTGTGTTCCCACAACATTCTGGCCGTAAACAGCAGAACCATAAGCTGCATTTGTACCGAGATTCGTTACCGCACTATTGGCGCCATATGCCCCTTGGTAGCCCTGTAAAGTATATCCGTTAGCGCCGTAAGCACCGCCGATGCCATTAGCCGCGAGTCCAGCGCCTACGCCGCCCATACCAGCGCCCGCTCCGTAACCTGCACCTGCGCCATAACCTGCGCCTGCACCGTAACCAGCGCCCGCGCCGTAACCAGCGCCCGCACCATAACCAGCACCTGCGCCATAACCAGCACCCGCGCCGTAACCTGCACCTGCGCCATAACCAGCACCCGCGCCGTAACCTGCACCTGCGCCATATCCGTTCCCGGCTACACCGTAACCACCGCCGACACCGCAAGCATCACCGCCCGCGTAATAGCCTGTTCCTGAAGGAACGCAGTTTGCACCGTAAGCTCCACCTGCAGATCCATGTCCGCCCATACCCAGCCAGGAACACCCTGACAATAAAACCGCTGATAAAGCGCAAACTGCAAGCCGCATATCGGCCTCCCTTTTTCTAGTTAAAAGACTAACTGTCCCTGTTTTAAACACTGTATGCTTAAAAATTCGTTTCTAAATCGGAAACAAAACCTTAAGTTTTCCAGTTATTTAGTTAAAAGTTGTAACTTCCTCTGATCGTCATCGGAATTGCTATATTTTTGTCGCCGCGCTCACCGTTGCTATATTTACGTGCGCCTTCAATGCGCACACCCGTTTCAAAAGCTAGAGCTGTTTTCGGCGTAACTTGCCATTCCATACCGGCATTGAGCTGACCAGATGGCACCCACTGGCTGTCGTATAGGTCAACACGGCTACTTCCAGTTATATTCGCTGGAACAACATCGTAAAAAGTGTTCTCGCCTTCATCGAAAGCGCGCTGATAATAAAGCTGATTTTGACTCACATCTAACGACACAGCGTTATAATGGGCAGCTCCAACAGCTGCGCCTACAAACGGTGTAAGTGTTTTATGACCTAGTGATTTGACGATCGGATTAAAGTAATGCCGACCGCCTAGTTCTAGCTCAATACGCTGCATATCCGTAAAGTCATATGAATAATTCGCGATATTTTGGTTCGGAATAAATGTATATGGCGCATCTCTAACAGGTCCATCACTGTCAATCACTTCATAGGTATCCGGAGTAGCAGGACTAGCCGGAACAGCCGGAATCAAGGGCGTCGTAGGGGTTGCAGGGACCTCAGGCGATCCAGGCGTAGCGGGTGTGCCTGGAACAGTTTGATAGGTCGTTACGCTGACTCTTCTTTGCAACTCTCCCTGTATGCTAACTCCCCCGCCTTTTCTGCCCTCTGAATAGGTATAGCCCGCATTTGCAAAGAGAGTTGTACGAGGCGAAATAATATACTCAGCACCACCTTTAAAGCTCAATGGCGTGCTATGTACATCATCAAAAGAAATGTCTGGTTTTGAAATTTCTTCGATAATCGCTGTGTAAAGCGTATCTTCAACCCGGCCTTCCGGTCTAGACCCTTCTGTAAACACGCCTTCATCATAATCTGTTGGATCATAAGCTAATTCTGGATTCAAGGATGGTATTTTAGAGTAATCGAGAATATTTCCCGAAGTACTTCTTTCAACCCCTAGAGACAACGAGCCTCGCAGGCGTGGCTTACGCAGCTTGTTCTGCCGAGGCTGGTAATTTGCAGATTGTTGATGCGCGACGCCTGCATGTGAGCCATATCCTTGGCTAGCATATTGACCACCGCCGAAATTGGGTTGCTGCGGAAACCCTCCAGCAGTACCTAATGTGACTTGTGAGGGATGACAGCCCTGCGGCACGGGAGCCTGCGGGGAATATACTTGGCACGGGTCTTTCTGCGCTTGATATTGATGTTGGCCATGTTGAGCGGCGCCATATT
>JAHDCL010000099.1 GCA_020629875.1 Hellea sp. | reverse complement strand
TTACAAATCCGTGCCTGCGAGCATGACGTCTATTAGAACGGCGATGTCGGGTTCGAATTTTTTCCAGGGGAAAAATCGCGCGCGGCCATTACGGGGATAGAGTTGATAGCCATCAAGTAAAAATTGAATGTCGCCGATGCTCTTCCAGCCTTTGCGGAAATTTATATCACCTTGTACGGCGAAGGCCTTATTGGTGATATAGAGCTTGGATCCTTTAAGCTCTTGATATCCGTGTAGTACTTCTCCGCGGACTGGGCGATAATCACGGCTATAGGGGTCCAGCGTTGGTAAACTCACAAAGCCGCTATCATCCGAGGCGACTTCAATTTGCAGCTTCGCCCGAGCTTTGGCGAGACGGCGATTTAACCACCACTGGCGAATCCAGCGGATCATAGGTTAAGCGGCAACTTTCTGCACAAAAATTGCGCCTGCGGAATAGCCCGCGCCAAAGCTACAGATGAGGCCTTTATCGCCGGCTTTGAAGTCGTCACTATGTTTATGGAAAGCGATAATAGATCCAGCGGAGCTTGTATTCGCATATTCATCCAAGACCACAGGCGCCTTTTCCAAATCAACTTCTTTTCCCAATACTTTCTTGGCGATGAGGTGGTTCATGGACAAGTTCGCTTGGTGCAGCCACATCCGTTTCAGCTCGTGCGGGTCAAGACCATTGGCTTCACATTCCGCGGTAATCATTTTGGCCACCATCGGTACCACTTCTTTGAAGACGCTGCGCCCATTTTGAACAAAGAGTTTATCTGTTAGGCCTTTCTTGCCTCGCTCACCTATTAAGCCATCATCCTCGGGCGCGCAGTGATTAAGGAAGCCGAAATTATTGCGAATATTATTTGAAAATTGAGTGACGAGTTTTGAACCGATAATCTCCCAATGCTCGGCAGGCGCAATATCATCTGATTCAACAAGTAAAGCGGTCGCAACATCTCCGAAAATGAAATGGGCATCGCGATCTTTGAAGTTTAGATGTGCTGTGCAGATTTCGGGATTCACAACAAGCACGGACTTGGCTTGTCCGCCGACTATCAATCCGCGCGCTGTTTCGACGCCAAAGGTAGCAGAAGAGCAGGCAACATTCATATCAAACGCAAAACCTGATGTGCCAAGAATATCTTGTACTTCGACGGCGACGGCAGGATAGCCGCGCTGCAAGTTTGAACAGGCGACGATGACAGCGCCAACATCTTCGGGCCTTCGGCCGGCTCGCTCGAGCGCCTCACGCGCGGCATTGGCGGCGATTTCGGCGAGAATTGAAGGTTCACTATCAGGGCGGGCAGAAATGCGAGGCGCCATGATGTTCGGATCTAAAATTGGCGCTTTAGAAATGGCATATCGCGCTTTAACGCCTGAGGCTTTCTCGATGAAGTCAGCGTTGGAGTAGGTCAGCGCAGTTTTGGTCCCGGCCTCTATTTCGGCAGCATTTTCTGCATTCCATTTATCGACATAGGCATTGAAACTTTCGACAAGTTCTGCGTTTGAAATCGAGTCCTTGGGTGTCCAAAGACCTGTAGAGCTTATGACCGCTTTCATCGTGTGTCCCTTGTATACCTTAACTATCTCTGAGGCATCAGTGCCCGATACATGGTTAAGCCTTCGTGACCGAAGGTTAAAGGGGTGCTTAACCGTTTTGTTGTACATTATCCAGCTATTGGCGAGTTTATTTTGAGGTCGCCTAAAATGGCAAAAATTTATCAAGATGTGGGATTATGGAATTTACGGCTAGAGATCGATTGAAGCTTTTGGGCGGTGTTGCAGCACTGGCTCTTTCCGGCTGTGGGGGAGGCGGCGAAAGCAGCCCGGCCCCCGCTGCGGTTGTGCCGCCTGCGCCACCGCCGCCACCACCTCCGCCACCGCCACCGCCGCCACCTCCGCCATCAGGGTTGGCCGAAGGTGCGCTGCGCGATAGCTTTATGAATGACTTTAAAATTGGCGCAGCTCTAAGTAGCTTCCAAGTAGCGAATGGAGATATCTCAGCTTCGCTCGCGCAATCTCAGTATAATAGCATTACGCCTGAATTTCAGCTAAAGGCAGATGTCATCGCGCCAACCGAAGGAATCTTTGATTTTTCTGGCGCAGATGCCTTAGTGGATTGGGCCATTGCCAATGGCATGGATGTACGCGGTCATGCCCTTGTCTGGCACGAGGCAACCCCAGCTTATTTTCTTGAAGGAACGAACGCCCAAATTCGTACGCGCCTGGAAAATTATGTGCGAACCGTTGTCGAGCATTTCAGAGGCCGCATTACCGTTTGGGATGTTGCCAATGAGGTGGTCTCTACCGATATTTATAATGGCAATAATGGCGTAGGCCCCGACCGCCGAACAGAGTGGTTCGAGGCGGTGGGAAGCGGCGACTACATTGACTGGGCATTTTTAGCAGCGAGAGAAGCCGACCCCAATGCGCAGCTCTTCTTGAATGACTATAATACGGAAAATGCACTAAAGCGGAGTTGGCTCATTGAGATTGTGCAGCGTTTGCAAGACCGCGGCGTGCCTATCGATGGTATTGGACATCAAATGCATATTCGTCCTGACACATCTGCTGAACTGGCACTCCAGGCGATTGATGATGTTGATAATCAATTCATGGGTCTGGTTAATCACATCACCGAATTTGATATGGATGCCTACACAAACCCCGGATCGTGCTGGACAGATCAAACAGGTTGCGAGCCGGATATCGGCCCGAACCCATCAGTAGAATTTTTAGCGGTGCAGGCGCAAAAAATGCGAGACCTATTTGACGGCTTCAGAGCGCGTCCAAGCGTAGAATCTGTGACGACATGGGGCGTGATTGATAGTGACAGTTGGCTGAACTTCGCGCCAATTGAGCGATATAATCATCCTCTATTATTTGATCGTGACGGTAACCCAAAGCCGGCATTTTACGCGATTGTGGACTCAAGTTACGAAATCCCGCAGGGCTAATTAGGCGAGCTGTTTACAGGGCTCATGCGCATGGCAAGAGACGGTATGGTCGTTGATCATGCCGACAGCTTGCATAAAGGCATATAGGATAACTGGACCAACAAATTTGAAGCCGCGCTTTTTTAGGTCTTTGGACATGGCGATGGATTCAGGACTTTCGACGGGGGCATCTTTGAACTCTTCCCACCTGTTTTGGATGGGGGCGCCGCCCACGAAGTCCCAGAGATATTCGCTAAAATCTATACCGTCTTCATCGCGCATTTTCACAAAGATATGGGCATTTGAAATGGTCGCATTTACCTTCAGTTTTGATCGAATAATACCGGCATTAGAGAGCAGTCTTTCGCGATCTTTATCTGTGTAAGAAATCAACTTATCCGGATCAAACCCATCATAGGCGCGCAGCATTTCCTCGCGTTTGCGCAAAATCGTTATCCAGGCAAGACCTGCTTGTTGCCCGTCCTGAATAAGTTTGGAAAATAGCGCCTTGCTGTCCCAAATAGGACGACCCCATTCTGTGTCATGGTAGTGCGTATAAAGCGGATCGGTCGGCGGCACCCAACCGCAGCGGGGCAGGTCAGGGATTGTTTCATAGGTCATGCTTTCAGATCCTTTTCGACCACTTCTTCATAGCGGGATTTCCCCCAGCTATGGTCACCATTTATCCATTCCCAATCAAGGTCAAAGGCGAGGCGGTTATCCTCCATTACAGAAAAGATGGCGCGAGCCTTGCCGGCCTTAAGAGTTTTATCCGTCGTCAGGCAGTGATAGAGCATATCGCCTTCGGCTTCATCCGTAAACTGACCGATAATGTGGCCCTCTCGAACATCCCCGCCAAAATAATCGGCATAAAACACCATGCCTTCTTGCCAGAAATGAAACCGTGTTTTTCCATTGACCACGCCATTGTCACTGTTCTCCACGGGAATAAAAACGCGGTTATCGAGTGAGAGCTTCAAAGGTATTTTTCCATGCCAATATTGGCGCGTTGATAGACGGGGTGCGGACCTTCATGGTTCACCGTCCAGCCATTGCGTGCATAGAGCCTTAGGGCGGCCGCATTTTTTGTATTTGAAAGCAGGAAAAGGTAATCCAGCCCCATCTCATTTTTGGCGTAGTCTTCGATGGCTGTCATCAAGTATTGCCCGACGCCATTGCCGCGAAATTTTGTATCGACCGCCATTTTTGTGAGTTCGTAACGCCCGTCATCATGCTTCTTCAGGGCGCAGGCGCCAGCAACCGCGTCGTCAATATGCGCCGAGAAAACATGATTGCCATTTTGGATATAAATCTCTGGATGGGCGACCATCAATTTGTCGCTCTCTTCGAGAAAATGTAGATCTTCTATCCATTCCGCATTGAGCGCGGCAAAGCGGGGTAGGGCGCTTTCATCATCCATGCGGATTTCAACGTGTTTAGTCTGAGCCATGCACACTTCCGAAAATGCGGACTTCATTGCCATTAACCGTGGGTTCGACCTCGGCCGCTTTTAGGCGGTCGAGCCGAATGAGTCCCATGGCGAGCGTCCCGTGGACGTGATGAATATCGCCAATAACACGGGCGCCGCACATAATAGGGTCGCCCGCCTTGGCAACGCCGCTCAGCTCAACGGTGCGCATGCGTTTTTTAACTGTGGTCATACGTTTCATCCGAGAGACGACCTCTTGGCCAACAAAGCAGCCTTTTTTGAAATCGACACCGTTCATCAGGTCCATATTGGCATCAGCCGGGAAGGTCGTAACCGTTTCGAAATCCCATTCACTCTCCACAACGCCCAGAGCTATCCGGTGGGCATCATAATCATCTTGGCTATCCAGATAATCCTCGGTGATGAGCCGTCGTCCCAAGGTGACATGGCGGGGGTCCGCAAAACCTTCCTCGCCTTCTCCGTCCCATATGGCGTAAACATTATGAGTTTCTGTGATGTCTGTTATTTCAATCGGGGCGCGCAGCTTATACATCCGAAGCCGCTTAAACAGGTCTGGGGCGAATTTGGTTGGGGTATCCAGAAGCAAGTCTTCTCCTTGTTTCGTGACAAAGAAATCCGCGATGATTTTACCCTGCGGGGTGAGCAGTGCTGCGAAGGTTAAATCTTCTTTCAGACTATTGGTGATTAAGCCGTCTAGCCAAGCGCTAACGCCTTCACCCGAAAGACGGAACACAGAACGATTGAGCTGAGCAATAGGCATGATTAACAGATATGCCTCGTAGCGCCGCCTATCAAGTCCTATTGATGGCAGCTCTGGCCTAAATTTCGTCACATCCCTGCTTTACGAAAGGCATGAGTCGCGGCATAAGCGGCTCAAATTATGAGGCTGTAGCGATGCTATTCTTAAAACGCATATTTACTTGGTGGAACGGATCAACCATTGGCACCAACCTGCAAATCCGCCGTAAGGGGACTAAGGTAGGCGAAGATGCCTATGGCAATACATATTTTGAGCAAAAGTCAGATGCTTATGATGGCCGTTTGCGCCGCTGGGTGACTTATACGGGCTATGCTGACGCTTCGCGCATACCGCCGGAATGGCAAGCTTGGCTCACCTATACGCATGATGCGGTTCCGACTGAGGATACCCGGCCTGATTATGAGTGGGAAAAGGAACATCGCCCAAATCTTACCGGCACAGTTCATGCCTATAAGCCCAAAGGGTCATTGGATCGGGGCGGTGAGCGCGCCAAAGTTGCCGCTGACTATGAGGCTTGGAGCCCTGATGCCTAGTCATATGGTGCGTAAGAGCGCCATAGCGCTTTCACTCGCGGCTATGGCCCTCTTTGTGCCGGCTCAAGCGGCGAACCTCAAAGGTAATGCTGTCGTTCTGCGTACCCTTGATAAGGTTACGGCGACAACAAAAGATTATACCGTTCGCATTGGGGAAGAGCTGAAATATGGCTCTCTCACCGTCGCGGTTAAACATTGCGAAAAGAAGCCGCCAGAGGAAGTGCCTGAAACTTACGCCTTCCTCCAAATCGATGATTTAAAACTCGATGGTAAAGGCGATGCAGGCGAGCAAGAACGCGTCTTCTCAGGCTGGATGATGGCCAGCAACCCCGCCATCAGCGCCCTCGATCACTCGGTCTACGATATCTGGGTGATAGATTGCAAAGTGCCTGCGGTTCAGGGTTTGCGGTA
>JAHDCL010000098.1 GCA_020629875.1 Hellea sp. | reverse complement strand
GCGGTGCATTTGGGCCCGCCTGCGGTCAACCAATCCTATTTGGTGATGGATAAAATCATCGAGGCGATTGAACAAACGGGTGCGGATGCGGTGCATCCCGGCTATGGTTTCCTCTCTGAAAATCCTGAATTTGCGAAACTGCTCGCCAAAAAGAAGATTACCTTTATCGGACCGAACCCGCACGCCATTGTCTCTATGGGCGATAAGATCACCTCTAAGAAACTCGCGATGGAAGCGGGCGTGTCCACCGTACCGGGTCATATGGGCTTGATTGAAGACGCCGAAGAAGCCGTCAAAATATCAAAACAAATCGGTTATCCCGTCATGATTAAAGCCTCTGCTGGCGGCGGCGGGAAGGGCATGCGTATTGCCTATAATGACGAGGAAGCGCGCGAGGGCTTTCAGTCCTCCAAGAACGAAGCCGCCAATAGCTTTGGCGATGACCGTATATTTATCGAAAAATTCGTCGAAGAGCCGCGCCATATCGAAATCCAAGTGCTGGGCGATAAGCATGGTAATGTGATCTACCTGAATGAACGCGAATGTTCCATTCAGCGCCGTAACCAGAAAGTCATTGAAGAGGCTCCGTCGCCATTCTTGGATGAAAAAACCCGTCAAGCCATGGGCGCGGAATCTGTCGCCCTTGCCAAAGCTGTGGATTATGACAGTGCGGGGACGGTGGAATTCATCGTCGATAAGGATAAGAATTTCTACTTCCTTGAAATGAATACGCGCCTTCAGGTGGAACATCCTGTGACGGAGCTCATCACAGGTGTGGACCTCGTCGAGCAGATGATAAAATCTGCCAATGGCGATAAGCTGGAACTGAAACAGAAAGATATCAGCATTAATGGTTGGTCGATTGAGAGCCGTATCTATGCCGAAGATCCGTTCCGTAATTTCTTGCCTTCTATTGGCCGCTTAAAGCGCTACCGCCCGCCCGCAGAAGGCACGCTTAGCAATGGCGCAATTATCCGTAATGATACGGGCGTTTATGAAGGCGGCGAGATTTCTATGTATTACGATCCCATGATCGCCAAGCTCTGCACATGGGGCGAGGATCGCGGCATTGCCATTAAGGCCATGAAGGACGCATTGGATACGTTTGAGCTCGACGGGATTGGCCATAACATACCGTTCCTACAAGCGGTTTATGATCATGACCGTTTCGAACGCGGAGACATCACCACCGCCTTTATCGCCGATGAATATCCCGATGGTTTTGAAGGGGCTGAGCCGAATGCCGGCCATATGCGCAAAATCGCGGCTGTCTGTGCGCTCATGCATGACATTAGCGAGCACCGCGCGGCGGAAATCTCTGGCGCGCTGCCGAACCACGAACGCCACATTCCTGATGAATGGGCGGTTCAAATTGGCGATACGCATTTCACGGCTGATATTAATGGCGAGGAGGGGCTGCGGACCATCGTCATGGATAATCCCGAGGAAGACAAAGCGGCCATTGAAATGGAAGTCCTCACCAGTTGGAAGCCAGGGCTACAGCTTGTCCGCGCGTTCGTAGATAATCAGGCCTTTCATTTTAAGAACCATAAAGTCGCCGAAGGTTACCGCGTCTGGCATCGCGGCTGTGAGTTTAAAGTTGCCGTGCGAACGCCGCGCGGGGCGGAGCTGGCTAAGCTCATGCCTATCAAAGTCGCGCCGGATACCTCAAACCTTCTGCTCTGTCCGATGCCGGGCGTTATTGTGAGCGTCCTCGTTGAGGAGGGCCAAGAGGTTCAGGATGGGCAGGCTCTTGCCGTGGTGGAAGCCATGAAAATGGAGAACACTTTACGTGCAGAGAAGAAGGGCGTGATTAGCAAAATCAACGCCGCCGCAGGGGATAACCTCGCCGTGGATGAAGTGATTATGGAGTTTGCGGTCGGGGAATAACTAGGCAAGTTAACCTCGCTGCAACCCAATTCTTAACAAAACCTTGCTTTTTTCTACGCGATTGTGTATGAAGGTCTAATGCAAAGTTGGTCTACTCTTTATAGAACGATATTCGCCTTCTTTTAGTTGGAGCTCGCCGCAGCGTTTAATGCGGCCCCGCGCCCCCAATGTCCTCTCATATTCTCCAAGGTTCCTATGCTTTACTATAATAACAAACCTGTAAATCCGACCCGCCGCCAAGCTCACAATGAGCGTTATTTTCAGTGGCAAACTTTCAGCGCTGATACCCAAGAGCTGCGCGAAAAAATCGAGTCAGATTTTGAACCTGTTAAAACCGAAACGCGTAATGAGAAGTACTTTCTGATACCTGGCCGTAGAAATGTCATGCCGCGGATGATTGATGATACGCGCTTTGAGGTAAGGTCATTAGTGAATGACAATGAACCTCTGGAATTATGGGAGCGCTCTATCTCAACATCTTTCCCACTGAAGCGGACGACATCTGCTACGATTGGGTCTGCTATTCCGAGATTTCGCGGCTCGCTTAACAGCGTCATGACGCCGGATAGTCTCTGTGAGTCACTCCAGCGTAAAAGCAAATATTTCGAAACGAAGAAGTCTCGACAAGTCTTTAAGAAAGACAATGTCAAAGCTGAAATTTCGGAAATCGAAGTTGATGGCGAAACGCAATTTAGTATCGCCCTGCAGAGTAAAGACAAAGAGGCGATATTGGCGCTGATTAAAGCCTTTGGCCTTAAAGCTGCTGATAACACGAATATTGGCGATCACTTGATGACGGCCTAACCCTGCTGATTAATGAAATTTAGATTAGGCTTGAGTTTCTAATACTCAGGCCTATTTTTATGCGATGGATGCAATCGTATCAGATACCGAGCCGAAACCTTTCAAGCCACCTTTGTGGTTGCGGCCTTCGCTTGTCCAGACGGCGTTGGCGTCTTTCAAATATCGTAAACGCGGCAAAAACCCGATGCTGGATGTGGCCGAACCAAAAATGCTGCACTGCGAAGATGATGTGCGTTTATTGGGTAGTTATTCACGCCATCCGCAGAACAAAGCTCTCGTCATTTTCTTGCATGGCTGGGAGGGGTCTCAGGACAGTACTTATGTCGTCGCCTGTGGGCGTCAGCTCTATAGACAGGGGGCGTCTGTCTTTCGGCTCAATTACCGGGATCATGGTGATACCCATGCGCTCAATGAGGGTATTTTCCTGTCCACGAATTTCAACGAGGTTTTCGATGCCGTTAAACAGGCGGCTGAGCTTGCGGAAGGTGCGCCAGTCTACATTGTTGGTTTTTCACTAGGCGGGAATTTCAGTCTTCGCATCGCGCGCTCACTGCGTGATCTCACGATTAGGAATTTAAGGCATATTTTCGCGATAAGCCCCGTGGTGGACCCATGGGCCGCCGCGCCAATGGTGGATGTAAATCCCATTTACAGACGCTATTTCCTCAAAAAATGGACAGCTTCATTGCGTAAGAAAGAAGCGATTTTTCCAGAGCTTTACGACTTCAAATCCTCGCTAAAGACAAATCGCGTGCTGGCGATTACGGAGAAGGTCATTCCTGCCTATTCAAATTACCCCGATATGGAGGCCTATTTTAATGCCTATCGTGTCGACCCACACGACCTGAAGACTTGTCCCGTGCCGATTAGTATCATCACAGCGGCGGATGACGGGATTATTCCGCCTGAGGATATTTACAAGCTGGACCTCAATCACAATGCGCGGCGAATTATTCATAAGCATGGCGGTCATAACGGCTTTTTCCAAAGCTTGACGGGACCGACGTGGTATGATGATTACGTTTCCGATATTGTATTCGCGAAAAGATAAAAGACACCACCATGAAATTCATTTTAATCGCTATAGCGGTCATTCTCGCCCTGTTTTTTCTTCTGGGCCTCAAATCCCAAAAGGGAAAAGCTAAGGGATTGGTCAATGGACATCTCGCGCCTCCTGGTTCTGCGCCAAATTGCGTATCTTCTGAAGTTGATGTTCAACCCGAGAAAAAAGTCGCGCCGTTAAACGGAACGCTCGCTCAAATCAAATCAGCGATTAAAGAAACCGGAGGCGTAATCACCTCGGAAACAGACAGTTATGTCTCTGCCACATATATGAGCAAATTTTTTAAATTCATAGATGATGTTGAAGTTCGACATGAGAAAGAAAATATCTGGCACATTCGCTCAGCCTCGCGCGTTGGATATTCGGATCGCGGGGTCAATCGCCGGCGCGTGGAAGCCATTAGGTCCCTGCTGGTAAAATAATAATTCAATCGCTATGCCTATGCGTCACGTATAAGTTAAGACGCTAAACTGCTCGAAAGTGCCTTCATGACTAAAAAAGTTGACCACGAAAAAATCAAAGAATTAGTGGGAGAGCTCCTCATTGCGTTGGGGGAAGACCCCAGCCGTGAGGGTTTGAAAGAGACTCCCCGCCGGATTGCTAATTTTTGGCGCGAATTCATCGAGTATGAGCCCGGTAAGCTGGACACGACATTTTCAGCGGTTTCCCACAATCAAATGGTGGCGGTTACGGGAATGCGAGTTTGGTCGATGTGTGAGCACCATATGCTGCCATTTTGGTGTGATATTTCAATCGCATATATTGCAGATGATAAAGTACTGGGGCTCTCTAAATTTGCACGTATCGCGCATAAACATGCGCACAAATTGACGCTACAAGAACAGTTAGTTTCTGACATCGCCAATGAGTTAAAGAAGGCGCTTGGAACGGATGACGTGGCGGTTATGGCGAAGGGAGAGCACCTGTGCATGACAATGCGAGGTATTAAAACGCCCCACCGTATGATTAGCTCAGCATTGAGCGGGAAATTCCACAAAGCAGAACAACGCGCCGAGTTTTTCCGTTTGGTGGATTAAGGTCTACAGGCTAAGTTCCTCTCACACTGAGGAGAGAGCCATGCCAAAATTAACCGGAAACTGCCTTTGCGGCCAAGTGAGCTTTGAAGCTGAGGGCGACATTGCGATGCAGGGCAATTGTCACTGCACGGATTGCCAACAGGTTTCTGGTTCGCCCTTTGCTACGCTTGTATTCCTTAAGGATGAAGACGTTAAAATAACCGGAGAAACAAAGCGTTTCGAGCATTCCGTCGATAGCGGCAACAAACTTGCGAAGGAGTTTTGCGCAAATTGTGGATCGCAAATGTTCGGTTATAATCTGGGACGCCCGGGTATGACAGCTTTAAAAGCTGGCAGCATAAATGAGAAAGAGCATATCCAGCCACAATTTAACGTCTATGCTAGTTCAAAAGTACCGTGCACCATCATGGATGAGAATATTCCTGCCTTCGACAAGATGCCCGGTTAACCCTAGACCCACTCATAGTCATTCCATCATGCTAAAAATGACTGTTCTATATAAAGAACGGTTGTTTTTTATAAAGGATATTGTATTTTGTAGCCTGACACCTTATCTCGCGCACGCAACAATATTTGAAAGCTACCATGTCTAACGCCCCTACTGAAGAAAAAGTCCTCTCTGTTGAGCACTATACAGACCGCTTATTCCGATTTGAAATTAGCCGCCCAGCAAGTTTCCGTTTCCGTTCTGGCGAGTTTATCATGATTGGGCTGCCAAAGACTGAAGAACAGCGCAAACCTATTATGCGAGCCTATTCTGTGGCTAGTCCTGCATGGGACGATAAGCTAGAATTTTATTCCATCAAGGTTCCCGATGGCCCTCTGACATCTCGTCTTCAAAAGATTAAGGAAGGGGATACTGTTTTACTAGGGAAGAAGCCTGTCGGGACGCTTGTTCTTGACGCTTTGTTGCCCGGTAAACGGCTCTATATGTTCTCGACTGGAACTGGGATTGCGCCCTTTGCATCGCTCATACGCGACCCGGAAACATATGAACGTTATGACCAAGTTATTCTCACGCACACGTGTCGCCAGAAAGCAGAACTCTCTTATGGGCTTAAACTTGTAAATGACGTCAGGGAAGACCCGTTGGTCGGTGAGATGGTTGGAGACAAACTCTTGCATATCACGTCATTAACACGGGAAGAATATCCTCTGAAAGGACGTATCACGACACTTATTGAATCAGGTGACTTGTTTAAAAATGCGGGTGTTCCACCTCTAAATCCCGAGGAAGACCGTGTTATGATCTGCGGGTCAAAAGACATGATTGATGATACGGCAGCTATTGTGGAAAAATTTGGCCTTAAAGAAGGATCAAACTCACAGCCTGCTGAATTTGTCGTCGAAAAGTCCTTCGTTGGTTAAGCTTAAGAGCCCGATTATTCGGGCTCAAAATCACCAAGCGTTAAGAGCGACACGCGAATGCCAAAGCCTGAG
>JAHDCL010000097.1 GCA_020629875.1 Hellea sp. | reverse complement strand
ACCATTTTCTGACGCGTTTCACACCAGAGCGCGAGGCGGACGCATTTGAAACTTTCCCATAAAGTCAGCCGGCCCACGGTCTTTAGCTCTGGATGAGCCTTAAGAATTTTGGGTAGATGATAAAACGGAATACGGCTGGAGAGGTGATGCACGTGATGAACGCCAATATTACCTGTTACCCACATCAGCCATTTCGGCAAATCGTAATAGGAGCTGCCATGCAGGGCGGCATCTTCGCGGTTCCATTCGCCGGTTCGCGACCAATGGGTTTCGTCAAATTGATGCTGCACATAGAACATCCAGACGCCAATCGAAGCGCCAATAATAATAATGGGTAATTGAATAAGAAGGAAAGCTTTCAAACCAATGCCCCATATTAAAAGACCATAAAGCAAAGCTACTCCGGCGTTAGTTGTGAGCGTGGATACCCAAGGCATTTTGCGCCTCATCGCGCCAATAGGTAGGCGCTGGGCCAGTATAAAGACATAGGCGGGGCCAACACCAAACATCACGACGGGATGACGATACATACGGTACTTAAACTTACCCCATTTTGAGAGGGCATTATACTCATCAACAGTTAGCGTGAGAATGTCATCACCGACGCCGCGGCGATCCAGGTTTCCAGAAGAGGCATGGTGAAGCGCATGGCCTCTGCGCCAATGATCATAAGGCGTGAGTGTGAGGATACCGACAAAACGGCCCACCCAGTCATTGACCTTTTTATTTGAAAACATTGAGCCATGGCCACAATCATGCTGCACAATAAAGAGACGAACAATAAGGCCACCAGCAGGGATAACACCTAATAAGGCCCAATATTGACCTACAGAGAGAAGCCCCCACATGCCTGCCCATAGAATGAGAAAAGGAATGAGCGTAATCAACACTTCATATACAGCTCGCCAATCTTCGGATTTTCGGTAAGGTGCAAGCCGCGCAAACCATGTTTTTGCCGAAGCGGCAGGGTTAGGAAGTGTCATCGAATAGTCCTTCAATTGGATTTCAGGACTGTCCTGATTTTGTTAACGCATAGTTAATGGGGTGCCGATGTGAAGGGGAAATAACACAAGATATCCAAATTTATTCAGCTAGTTTTTTGGCGAGACTTTCTGCAAGTTTTTGAGCGCCTCTATTTTCGCCCCCCTCCCCTTCCGCGTGAGCAAGATAAAGATAGGGTTCAATCATTTCCAGTTCGATGAGTTTCAGCTTACCATCAAGGCCTCTTAACAAATCTACCCGCGCATAAAGAGGCGTGAAGTTAAGAGCATTTAATACGGCACGCGCCGCAGCGCGCTCTTGCGAACTCGGATTATAGGTTTCTTCGGTGCCTCCATAGAGCGATTGGATGCGATAATCCCCCTTTTTAGGTCTTTTAATCAAGGCGTGAGAGAATTGACCGCCGAAATAGAGGAAAGAATACTCACCTTCTTCAACAACGCTCGGCAAAAAGGCCTGTATCATTGCGCCTTCCGGCGGAAGCTGATCCTTACTCGGATAAGGGTCACCCTTTTTATAAAGCACTTGCCGCCATGCCCCGCCGCCGACTTGCGGCTTTATCACGAGGACATCTGTGTCCAGCTCTTCAAACGCTCTAGTCACACCTGTTTCAGTTACGCGATCAACGGTAATAGTAGAAATGACGGGCGCGCCTTCATGTTCGAGTTCATCAAGATAAGACTTATTCGCATTCCAGCTTAGTGTTTTAAAATCATTATAGAGTTTCGTCTTGGCTTCGACCTTGGCCATTTCCGTAGTAAAGGCAACTTCATTACCCTCAAAATAATCCCAGACAAGTAGCGGCAGGATCGCGTCATAGCTATCCGCCTCTTCCGCGGCGTCGCGCCACCGAATTAAGTGAAGTTCCATACCTTGCGCGGCGAATGCTGGAACGAGCTTACCCATTTCTTCATCCCGCTCAAACGCGTCTCCGCGCTCCTCCGGATGACCCGGCATCATATTATCGGAAGCAAGAATGGCGATTTTTTTCATGGAAAATTGTTCCTGTAGGGATCTAAAAGTATTTTAGCTTTAACTTCCAGCAACATGTAATTATGACCCCCCTAAACAACAAGGCTGTAAGATCATGAAAACTGAATTTGACGTATTAGGCATTGGCAATGTGTTGATGGATATTATTGCGCCTGTCTCTGATAATTTTCTAACAGATAATGTTATCGAAAAAGGGTCCATGACATTGATCGACGAACCCCGCGCTTTGGCGCTTAACACCGCCTTGAAAAAAGCCGGTAAAGTCCAAGAAATTGCGGGCGGCTCTGCGGCGAATACGATGTTCGGCATTGGCGCCCTTGGCCTTCGAGCCGCTTATCTAGGGAATGTGGCCGATGATGGTGTCGGGAAACGGATTAGCGCAGGCATGGCCGAAGGCGGTGTTGATTTTTCTTCAAAGCCTAAAAGAAGCGGTCCCGCCAGCGGACGTTGCCTCATTGCGGTAACCCCTGATGGCGAGCGCTCCATGAGTACCTTTCTTGGAACGTCTTGCCTCTTTACGCCCAAGGATATTGTAAAGTCCAAAGTGGAAAGCGCCGCCTGTGTTTACCTTGAAGGCTACCTCTTTGATACAGAGCCCGCCAAGGCTGCTTTTGTCAAAGTGGCTGAAATAGCCCGCGCCGCGGGGCGCAAAGTCTCGCTCACACTCTCCGATAGTTTTTGCGTGGACCGCCACCGCGCCAGCTTCCGCCACCTTGTGGAAAACCATGTGGATATCCTGTTCGCAAATACAGACGAAATCCTGAGTCTCTATGAAACAGACCAGCTTGATACTGCCCTAGATGAACTTACAAAAACCAAAACAGTGGCCTGTATCACGCGCAGCGAAAAAGGCTCCATTATTCAGGACGCCACACGCCGCTATCACATTAAGGCCTGCCCTGTGGATAAAGTTGTGGATACGACGGGCGCGGGCGATCAATATGCCGCCGGGGTTTTAGCCGGACGCGCCATGGGCCTTGATTGGGCCGACGCCGGACATTTGGGCAGCCTCGCCGCCGCCGAAGTCATCAGCCATTACGGCGCCAGACCTGAAAAACCTCTGCAAGATATCGCGCTAGGGCTATAGACTCTCATTAATCACCCTGTCTGATTTGTAATTTTCATGAGGCGAATATTCAGGGTCTGTTAAAGCGGCTTTTCGTAAGACTTGCGTGAAATTACGAAGCTCCGTGAGGATTCGACATGAAAAAATTATTGATGATGGCCGCTGCCCTGACCGCGTTTGCCCCCTTGGCAATTGCCCAAGTGCAGCCGCAAGCGCAATTAGCAGCACCCGCGCCGCAAGCGGCCTTTACAGATCCTCAAAATGTTCCCGCTGATTTAGCGCGGGTCGATGCAGCGATGAATAATACGGCCAGCTTTTCAGGCCGCTTCGCTCAATACGCCACGGATGGTTCTTTTGCGCAGGGACAGGTCTATATTAAACGTCCGGGTAAGCTGCGTTTTGAATATGACGCGCCAAATCCTTTGCTCATCGTGTCTGACGGCGTGACGCTAACGCAACAAGACAAAGCTTTGGAAACAATTGATCGCGTCCCGCTTTCAGCAACACCCCTCAATTATTTTCTCAAAGAAAATATAAATCTAGCCAACGACACAGAAGTGATAGGTTTGCAAAAAACTTATAATGAATGGCGCGTAACGGCTCGTGACGGGTCTGGTGAAATGGACGGCGCGATTACTATGGTGTTTGACGCGCAAAACCTTGCCCTGAAGGAATGGGTGATCGCCGATAGTTTTGGTGGACAAACGCGCGTTTTACTTTCTGAGCTTCGCTATAATGAGCGTATCAATCCTCGTCTTTTTGTTCTACGTGATGAATCCCGCCGCGATAGGCGCCAATAGCAATGTAAAAGTCACTTCCGTGACTGTAAAAAGTCTCGATTCTTAATTGCCTTTACCCCCATAGTTGCGTTAAGTCGCCTGCGTAACTTGGGGGTTTAGGTTGACTTTATCTAATATTATATCCGCATTGACGACATATGGTTTACCCATCGTACTCGCTCTTCTGATTTTTATCATTGGGGCGCGCATTGCCCGCATTGTCAGCTCCAGAGCTGAATTGGGTTTTAATAGAGCCCCTAATTCTGACCCAAGCCTCTCCCGCTTTTTCGCAAGCCTGATCAGATATCTTCTCCTTGTCATTATTGTAATGGCAGCATTGTCCGTACTTGGCGTAGATACATCTCCTATATTCGGCTTAATCGCTGCATCCGGCGCGGCAATAGCCTTCATTTTACAAGGTGCATTAAGTAACGTTGCAGCAGGTGTTATGCTAATACTCTTCCGTCCCTATAAGGTTGGCGATGAAGTCGAAATTGGCGGATCACGCGGAAAGGTTACCGAGATTCAGCTGACGGCAACAACGCTTAGTACGACCGATAATGTGAAGATTATCGTCGGCAATGGAAAAGCTTGGGGCGGTACAATTAAGAACTTTACCTCAATGGGGGCACGGCGCCTCGATAGAGAGTTCGGCATCAGCTATGACGCCGATATTGACAAAGCCATCAAGGCCATTACCTCAGCGGCAGCGGAGAATCCTCGCGTCCATACAAAGCCTGCCCCTTGGGCGAAAGTTGTCAATCTAGGAGATAGTTCCGTCGATATTCAGCTGCGTGCATGGTGCGATGCAGCAGATTACAAAGCGCTAAGCACCGAAATTTCGCAGCCCGTGAAAGAGGCTCTCGACGCGGCTGGAATCGGAATTCCTTATCCGCATGAAATTAAAATCAAGCAACACGTTAAGTCATCAAAAGGTCAAGACCGTATCAACCGGTTAAAAGCCTTAAGGGAACAAAACACCTAATCTGGAGGATTAAATCATGGCAGCACAAGATGCAGCATCAAACGCAGCGGCAGAAGTCGCTGGAGCAGTTGGGGAGGCCGGCGGCCTCGTCACAACAGTTATGAACTGGCTCACAACTGAAGGTCCCGGTATGGCCGTGAAACTAGCCTCCGCGCTTGCCATTATCATTATTGGCTTTTGGGTTGCAGGCATGATTACCAAGGCCGTCAAAAAAATGATGGCCAAAAGCCCGAACGTTGATGAAACACTTTCAAATTTTCTAGGCTCAATTGTCAGCTGGATACTTAAGGCGCTTGTTCTTATTACGGCAGCTGGAACGCTTGGCATTGAGGCGACCTCTTTTGTGGCCATCCTCGGCGCTGCAACATTAGCCATCGGCCTCGCCCTTCAAGGAACACTTGGCAATGTCGCCGCTGGCGTAATGCTGATGCTCTTCCGTCCTTATAAACTTGGCGATTACGTGGAAGTTGCGGGTAATGAGGGTGTTGTCGACGACGTCAATATTTTCACCACAAATCTCGCAACAGTCGATAATGTAAAAACAATTATCGCTAATGGCGAAGCCTGGGGATCAACCATCAAGAACTTCACCTCGCTTGGCCTACGCCGCGTTGATGTAGATTATGGCATTCACTATGATGATGATATCGATAAAGCGATTAAGGTTATCAACGATGTCGCTGCTGCACATCCGCATGTTCTTTCTGAACCACATGGCCCATGGGCAAAGGTTGTCACGCTAAACGAAAGCTCAGTGGATATTCAAAGCCGCGTTTGGTGTAAGCCTGAGCATTATTGGGATGTCATGTTCGACCTTAAAAAATCTATCAAAGAAGCCTTTGACAAAAATGGTATCACAATTCCTTATCCAACAAGTATTGAGCTTGACGGTTAAGAATAGTTGAAAATAATGAACATTAGCCCGCCTAGAGCGGGCTTTTTCTTTTAAGGTTTGAACATCTTTCAGACTTGGATTATGCCGTGCTCATGAAAATTAAAGTCGCTACCTGGAATATTAATTCTGTCCGCCTACGTATTGATCAGGTCATTCGCTTTTTAAACGAACAGCAACCGGATGTGCTGGGCCTCCAGGAAATTAAATGCGAGACAGATTTATTTCCAAGCCAGCCCTTTATTGATGCCGGGTATAAATTTATAGAGGTAGCCGGCATGAAAGGCTATCACGGTGCGGCAACTGTTTCCAAATTGCCTATGGAGCGCTTACCCACTAGTTTTTGTCCGCTTGACCATGCCCGACATGTCAGCACGCGCGTCATTGCTGGTGATGAAGATTTTGAGTTTCATAACTTTTATATCCCCGCAGGCGGCGATGTTGCCGATCCAGAGGTCAATGATAAGTTCAAACATAAATTAGACTTTCTAGAAAATATGCGCTGCTATTTCACGGAGCGTTTTTCGAAAGGCGATGATCAACAAATTCTTGTCGGTGATTTTAATATCGCCCCCCATGAAAATGATGTCTGGAGTCATAAGCAACTTTTAAAAGTCGTTTCCCATACGCCGCTTGAAGTCAGTATTTTAAAGACCCTGCAAGAGACGCATGACTTTACAGATTGTTCTCGCCTCTTTGCCGAGGATGATGAGAAACTTTATAGCTGGTGGAGCTATCGCGGGCGCGATCCCATGAAATCAAATCGAGGACGCCGTCTTGATCATATCTGGGTCAGCCCCGCCTTAAAACCCGCCGTCGAAGCGGGCGGAAAAGGCGCCCATGAAATTCATGTGCCCTGCCGTATCTGGGACGCAAAGCCCAGCGATCATGTGCCCATGACGCAGGTGTTGGATTTATCTGTTAAATAGCCGTGCTTAATGCGAATA